>NZ_JBICIT010000010.1:0-151369 GCF_043102245.1 Pseudomonas sp. zbq_18
CGAAACGCCACCCACTCGGGTGGCGTTTTCGTTTGTGCGCAACTAGTTCAGAAAAAGGCCCGCTCGGCATTGCCAGCGGGCCTTTTGTGTAGGCGGCGATCAGTGCTTGGCGCTGTCGCTGGGCAGGGTCAGCAGTTGCTTCTCGCGGTTCCAGTCGAAGGGCTCGTCGTTCTCTTCGGCTTCGAAGCGACGTTCGTCAAGGCGCTGGAACAGTTCGATCTCTTCGTCCGGCATAAAGTGCAGGCAATCGCCGCCGAAGAACCACAGCAGGTCACGAGGCACCAGGTGGGCCACTTGCGGGTAACGGTGGAACACCTGGCTGATGATGTCCTGGCCCAGGTACTGGCTACTCTCCGGATCGACTGGCAGTTGCGCCAGCAGCTCGTCGAAACGCTCCAGGAACAGGGCGTGAGTATCGTCTTCCACCAGTTCAGCTTCGCCCAGGGCGACCAGAATGCCGCGCAGGTGGGCGAGCAGGGCGAGGTGGTGGTCGA
The DNA here is from genome assembly GCF_043102245.1 of Pseudomonas sp. zbq_18. NCBI lineage: Bacteria > Pseudomonadati > Pseudomonadota > Gammaproteobacteria > Pseudomonadales > Pseudomonadaceae > Pseudomonas > Pseudomonas sp. zbq_18. The sequence continues at coordinate 495 of NZ_JBICIT010000010.1, forward strand.
GGTAGGCAGTGGCCATGGTGGGTGTCCTTTAACGCGAAAACGGGCGCGGAGTATAAGTCCCCGCGCCCGCGCTGTCGTCAGCGCACCTTTGCGCGGCTGAGTTTCAGATCCTCCTTGGCGAAGTCATCAACGTCGATCACCTTGCGGCGGGCGTCCTCTGCCGCTTGCAGTTGCGCAGCGTCTTCGGCGCTGAGCACCTCATGGCGCACGGCTGCGTCTATCAGGCTCTCCCCGGGGGCGGGCTGCAGCTGGCCGTCACGTTCGGCCTTGTCCACCTTGCGACGCAGGGCTTTGCTGCTCTCCAAAAGCTCGATGGCCTGGCTGAGAGCGGCTACCGGATCATCCTGCTGGCTGGGACGGAAACAGCCATCCAGCAGGTTTTCCAGTGCCGTATCGCCGGGATTTCGACCGAGGATGGCCGCAATTTCGGCGTCCAGGGCGTCGTCCGGACCGCGATGCCGGTGGCCAAGGGGGAAGACCAGTACATGTAGCAGGCAGCCCAGCCAGCGGTTGGGGAAGTTCTCCAAGACGCCTTGCAGGGCGTGTTCCGCTTTCTCCAGGTTTTCCTCCAGAGCCCAGCGAACCAGAGGTTGAAGTGCTTCGGGGTTGCCCTGGTCGTGGTAGCGCTTGAGGGCAGCGCTGGCCAGATAGAGGTGGCTGAGTACGTCGCCCAGGCGGGCGGAGAGTCGCTCGCGGCGTTTCAGTTCGCCGCCGAGCAGCATCATGCTGCAGTCGGCGAGCAGGGCGAAGGCCGCGGCCAGGCGATTGAGGCTGCGGAAATAGGGGCGACTGAGGTTGTCACCTGGCACATCGCCAAAGCGGCTGAGCGTCAGACCCAGCAGCAGGGTGCCGGCGGCATTGCTCACGGCAAAACCGACGTGACGCAGCAGCAGATCGTCGAACTCGACCAGCGCCTGCGCCTTGTCCTCGCGGTTTGCCAGGGCCATTTCATCGAGCACGAAGGGGTGGCAGCGAATAGCCCCCTGACCAAAGATCATCAGGTTGCGCGAGAGGATGTTGGCGCCCTCCACGGTGATGGAGATTGGCGCGCCCTGCCAGGAGCGTCCCAGGTAGTTGCTCGGGCCCATGATGATGCCCTTGCCGCCGTGGATATCCATGGCGTGGCCGATGCATTCGCGCCCGCGCTCGGTCAGGTGGTACTTGAGGATGGCCGAGAGCACCGAGGGCTTCTCGCCCAGGTCGACGGCGCTGGCCGTCAGGCGACGAGCGGCGTCCATCATCCAGGCATTGCCGCCAATGCGTGCCAGGGCTTCCTGGATGCCTTCGAAGGCGGCCAGTGGTACGCCGAACTGCTCGCGTACCCGGCTGTACTGGCCACTGACCAGGCTGGAAAACTTGGCGGCTCCAGTACCGCCGGCCGGCAGGGAGATGGAGCGGCCGACCGACAGGCAGTTCATCAGCATCATCCAGCCCTTGCCGAGGTATTGCGGCCCGCCGATCAGGTAGTCCAGCGGCACGAACACGTCTTTGCCGGCGTTGGGGCCGTTCATGAAGGCTGCGCCCAGCGGGAGGTGGCGACGGCCGATTTCCACGCCGGGGGTGTCGGTAGGAATCAGCGCGAGGCTGATGCCCAGGTCTTCCTCCTCACCGAGCAGGTGATCCGGGTCGTACGCTTTGAAAGCCAAGCCCAGCAGGGTGGCGATGGGGCCAAGGGTGATGTAGCGCTTTTCCCAGGTCAGGCGCAGGCCGATGACTTCTTCACCGTTCCACTGGCCCTTGCAGACGATGCCTGTGTCCGGCATGGCACCGGCGTCGGAGCCTGCCAGCGGGCCGGTCAGCGCGAAGCAGGGGATCTCTTCACCGCTCGCCAGGCGCGGCAGGTAGTGCTGGCGCTGCTCATCGGTGCCGTAGTGCAACAGCAGCTCGGCCGGGCCCAGGGAGTTGGGCACCATCACGGTGGAGGCCAGGTCGCCGGAGCGGGTGGCGAGTTTCATCACCACCTGCGAGTGGGCGAACGCGGTGAAACCCTTGCCACCATATTCCTTGGGAATGATCAGGCCGAAGAAGCCATGCTGTTTGATGTGTTTCCAGGCCTTGTCGGGCAGGTCGAGGTGCTGGCCGATATCCCAGTCGCTGACCATGGCGCACAGCTCTTCCACTGGGCCGTCGATAAAGGCCTGCTCCTCCTCCGTGAGTCGGGTGGTGGGGTAATCGAGCAGTACCTGCCAATCCGGTTTGCCACTGAACAACTGGCCATCCCACCACACGGTGCCGGCCTCGATGGCTTCACGCTCGGTATTCGACATCGGCGGCAGGACTTTCTGGAACCAGGTGAACAAGGGGCCGGTGATGGTCTTGCGGCGCAGTTCGGGAAGGAACAGCGGCACGGCGACGCCGAGCCAGAGCAGCCACAGGATCAACAACGCCCAACCCGGCGCATCGCCAGAGAGGGCGAGCAGGCTCAGGAAAACGGCGACCAGGGTGAGCGAGATGGGCACAGAAACGCGCCGATAGGCCAGCGCGGCCACACCGATGACAAGCAGCAACAACCAGACAGCCAGCATGCGTAATCCTCCATGAGTCCGGCCCCATGAGTGGGGCCAGCGGGTGCGGCAGGCACGCGCAGTGAGTGTGGGTGCGCTCGCCGCTTGGTGGTAGTGACAACCCTCAGGGTAGACCGTTCAGTTAGCCTTGCTGGTGTGTGGCGAATAATCGAGCCTGTTGATAATCAAGATTGGTGATTGCGACTTCATGATTGGCCCCGGCCTTGATAGGGTGCCGGGCAGTGATCGGGCTCTCGCCGAAACATCTGGTTGCATTGGCGGCGGTAGCGGCGTATCAAACCTTTCTCTTTTCGCAAGGCTTGTATTGTTCATGAGTAGCGCACTGTCCATCCGGCAGCTCACCAAGACCTACGCCAACGGCTTTCAGGCCCTCAAGGGCATCGACCTTGAGGTCGCTGAGGGCGACTTTTTTGCCTTGCTTGGTCCCAACGGGGCGGGCAAGTCCACGACCATCGGCATCCTCTCTACCTTGGTCAACAAGAGCGGCGGCACGGTCAGCGTCTTTGGTCACGACCTGGATCGCGACCCCTCCGGCCTCAAGCGCTGCCTGGGTGTGGTGCCGCAGGAGTTCAACTTCAGCCAGTTCGAGAAGGTCTTCGACATTGTCGTGACCCAGGCGGGTTACTACGGTATCCCGCAGGGCGTGGCCAAGCAGCGTGCCGAGCAGTACCTGACCCAGCTCGGCCTGTGGGACAAGCGCAACGAAGCTGCGCGCATGCTCTCTGGCGGCATGAAGCGGCGCCTGATGATCGCCCGCGCGCTGGTGCACGAGCCGCGCCTGCTGATCCTCGACGAGCCCACCGCCGGTGTGGATATCGAGCTGCGTCGCTCGATGTGGAGCTTCCTCACCGAGCTGAACCAGAAGGGCATCACCATCATTCTCACCACGCACTATCTGGAGGAGGCGGAACAGCTGTGCCGCCACATCGGCATCATCGACCACGGCCAGATCGTCGAAAACACCAGCATGAAGGCGCTGCTCAAGACCCTGCATGTGGAAACCTTCCTGCTCGATCTCAAGGAGTCACTGCTGGTGCCGCCGCAGCTGGTGGGCTACCCGGCCAGTCTGGTCGACCACCACACCCTGGAGGTGCAGGTGGAGAAGAGCCTGGGCGTCACCGAGCTGTTCCGCCAGCTGGCGGCGCAGAACATCGAAGTGCTGAGCATGCGCAACAAGAGTAATCGTCTCGAGGAGCTGTTCGTGTCCCTGGTCGAGAAGAACCTGGCGAAGAAGGTGGCGCAATGAGTCCGGAACTCAGCTCCAACTGGATTGCCCTGCAAACCATCGTGCGCCGCGAAGTGCGCCGTTTCATGCGCATCTGGGCGCAGACCCTGCTGCCCCCGGCCATCACCATGGCCCTGTACTTCGTGATCTTCGGCCGCCTGATCGGCAGTCAGGTCGGCGGCGTGGGGCAGTACTCCTACATGGAGTTCATCGTGCCCGGCCTGATCATGATGTCGGTGATCACCAACTCCTACAGCAACGTGGTGTCGAGCTTCTTCTCCAGCAAGTTCCAGCGCAACGTCGAGGAGTTGCTGGTATCGCCGGTATCGCCGCATACCATCCTCATTGGCTACACCATCGGCGGCGCCCTGCGCGGTCTGGCGGTGGCCTTTATCGTCACACTGTTGTCGCTGTTCTTCACCCACCTGCAGGTACACCACCTGGGCGTGACGGTGCTGGTGATCCTGCTCACCGCGATCACCTTCTCGCTGGGCGGCTTTATCAATGCGGTGTTCGCGCGCAACTTCGACGATATCTCGATCATTCCGACCTTCGTGCTGACGCCGCTGACCTACCTCGGCGGGGTGTTCTACTCGATCAGCCTGTTGCCTGAGTTCTGGCAGCACGTGTCGCTGGCCAATCCCATCCTGCACATGGTCAACGCCTTCCGCTACGGCATCCTCGGCGTGTCCGACATCAATATCGGCATCGCCATCGGCATGATGCTGCTGGCCAGCACGGTGCTCTATATCGTCTGCATCCGCCTGCTGCAGAGCGGTCGCGGCATGCGCCAGTAAGCATTGGGTAACATTTAAGACGCTCGGCAAGCCCGGGAGGCATCGCTAAACTCGACCGCTTGGACAACAAGAGGTCGCTCGATGACAACCCGCTGCCGCCATGCCCTGTTCATCGCCTCCCTGCTCGTCATTACCGCGCCTGCGGCCCTGGCCGAGCGACCTCCGCGGGTGGAAGTGGTGCAGCCCGAGCGGGCGCTGGTGCGTGACGAACTGGTGACCTTCGGCTCGCTGCGTTCGGACGAGTCGACCATGATTCGCCCGGAAGTCGACGGCCGTGTCGCCAGCCTGCAGTTCCGCGAAGGCCAGGCGGTCAAGGCCGGTGAGTTGCTGGTCAGCCTGGATGATTCCATTGCCCGCGCCGAACTGGCCCAGGCCCGCGCCAACCTGGACCTGGCCGATAAGAGCTTCGAACGCACGCAGATGCTGTTCAAGCGCGGCGCCAGCAATGCACAGACTCTCGACGAAGCGCAGTCGCAGCTGCAGGCGGCACGCGCCAGTCTGGCCCTGGCCCAGGCGCGGCTGGACAAGACGCAGATCCGCGCGCCCTACGACGGCGTGCTCGGCCTGCGCCTGGTCAGCGTGGGCGACTACCTCAGCGCCGGCGACGATATCGTCAACCTGGAAGTGCTCGACCCGCTCAAGGTGGACTTCCGCATCCCGCAGAAGGCGGTCAGCCAGGTGCGCCTGGGGCAGGCCATCGAGCTGAGCCTGGACGCCTATCCCGGCGAGCGTTTCCGTGGCGAAATCATCGCCCTCAACCCGCGTCTGGACGAAGTCGGCCGCAGCCAGGCGCTGCGCGCGCAGGTGGCCAATGCCGACCAGCGCCTCAAGCCCGGGCAGTTCGTCAAGGTCTCGGTGATCCTCGCCGAGCGCCCGCAGGCTTTGCTGATTCCGGAAGAGGCGGTGATGCCGCTGGGCCAGTTGCTGTTCGTCAACCTGGTCGTGGACGGCAAGGTCGAGCGCCGGCAGATCCGCCTGGGCCAGCGCCAGCGCGGCAAGGCCGAGGTGGTCGAGGGGCTGGACGGTAGCGAAACGCTGATCAGCGCCGGCTGGCAGAAGGTCGCGCCGGGCCGTGAGGTGCGCAGCGAGCCGCGGAGTGAGGCGCCATGACCCTCTCCGACATCTGCATTCGCCGGCCGGTGTTCGCCACCGTGCTGTCGTTGATCATCGTGCTGCTCGGCCTGCTGGCCTACGAGCGCCTGGCGGTGCGCGAATACCCCAACATCGACGTGCCGATCGTCACGGTCAACGTCATGTACCCCGGCGCCAGCCCGGAGATCATGGAATCGCAGGTCGCCCAGCCGGTTGAGGACGTGCTCTCGGGCATCGAGGGGCTGGATTTCGTCAGCTCCATCAGTCGCTCGGAGAGCACCCAGATCACCGCGCAGTTCCGCCTTGGCACCGACTCCGACGAGGCGGCCAACGACGTGCGCGACCGCCTGGGCCGGGTGCGCAGCCTGCTGCCGGACGAGATCGACGAGCCCATGGTGCAGAAGGTCGAGGCCGACGCCCAGCCGGTGATCTGGCTGGCCTTCTACAGCGAACGCTTCTCCGCCATGGAGATCACCGACGTGATCGAACGTGTGGTGCAGGATCGCCTGCAGACCATTCCCGGCGTGTCCGAGGTGCTGATCCGCGGCGCGCGCACCTATGCCATGCGCATCTGGCTGGACCCGGAGAAGCTGGCCGCGCATGACCTCACCGTGCAGGACGTGGAGGACGCCCTGCGCCGGCAGAACGTGGAGATTCCCGCCGGGCGCATCGAGTCGGTGCAGCGCGAGTTCTCCGTACTGGCGGAAACCGACCTGCAGACCCCCGAGCAATTCAACCAGCTGATCCTCGACGACTCGCGCGGCTACCTGCTGCGCCTGTCCGATGTCGGTCATGCCGAAATCGGCGCCGCCGACGAGCGCACCCTGGCGCGTTTCAACGGCCGTTCGGCGTTGGCGGTGGGCCTGGTCAAGCAGGCCACGGCCAACCCACTGGATATCTCAGATGGCCTGGAGCAGGCGCTGCCCAGCCTGCGCAAGCTGCTGCCCGAAGGCATGCAGATGCAGGTGTCGAACGACAACTCGCAGTTCATCCGCGAGTCGATCAGCAACGTCTACACCACCATCTGGGAAGCGGTGCTGCTGGTCATCCTGATCATCTTCCTGTTCCTGCGCTCGCTGCGCGCCACGCTGATCCCGCTGGTGACCATTCCGGTGTCGCTGATCGGTGCCTGCGCGCTGATGGCGCTGATGGGTTTTTCCATCAACACCCTGACCCTGCTGGCCATGGTGCTGGCCATCGGCCTGGTGGTGGACGACGCCATCGTCGTGCTGGAGAACATTCACCGGCACATCGAGCAGGGCATGAGCCCCATGCGGGCAGCCTTCATCGGTAGCCGCGAGATCGCCTTCCCGGTGATCGCCATGACCCTGACCCTGGCCGCGGTGTACGCGCCGATCGGCTTTATGCAGGGCACCACCGGCAAGCTGTTCACCGAATTCGCCTGGACCCTGGCCGGCGCCGTGCTGGTGTCCGGCTTCGTTGCCCTGACCCTGTCGCCGATGATGTGCGCCCACCTGCTCAAGGCGCATTCGCCGCAGCAACACCACAGCCGCCTGTACAACCTCATCGAGCGCGGCCTGGAGCGGCTTAATCATAGCTATGGGCGCCTGCTGCAGCGGGTGCTGCGCGCCTGGTGGCTGGTGCTGGTGGTGCTGGCGGCGATGCTCGCCCTGTGCGCCTGGCTGTTCCTCGGCCTGCGCAGTGAGCTGGCACCGACCGAGGACACCGGCACCATCGTCGGCTCGATCAACGGCCCGGACGGCGCCACCCTGGGCTACACCAGTCGCTACGCCAGGCAGTTGGAGGAGGCCTATGCCTCCATCCCCGAGACCAACCGCTACATGGTCATCGTCGGTTTCCCCACGGTGGCCCAGGGCCTGTCGTTCATGAAACTGGAGGACTGGGACGCGCGTGAGCGCAGCCAGTTCGAGATTCGTGACGAGCTGCTGCCCAAGCTGCAGGACATTCCCGGCGTGCGCGCCTTCCCGATCAACCGGCCGCCGCTGGGCCAGAGCGCGCGCAACCAGCCGGTCAACTTCGTGATCCGCTCCTCGCTGGAATACGCCGAGCTGCAACCCTACGTCGAGCAGCTGCTGGCCGAGGTGCGCGACTACCCGGGCCTGGAGAGCCTGGACAGCGACCTCAAGCTCAACACGCCGCAGCTCAAGGTCACGGTCAACCGCGAACAGGCGGTGGCGGTGGGTACTGACGTGGCCACCATCGGCCGCAGCCTGGAGAGCCTGTTCGGCAGCCGCCAAGTGACCCGCTTCAAGCAGAACGGCGAGCAGTACGACGTGCTGGTGCAGCTGCAGGACGTCGACCGCAGCAACCCGGACGACCTCAACCGCGTCTACGTGCGCGGCCGCGACGGCAGCATGGTGCAGCTGTCCAACCTGATCGAGGTGCGCGAGACGGTGGCGCCGCGCGAGCTCAACCACTTCAACCAGCTGCGCGCGGTCACGGTCACTGCCAACGTCGGCTCCGGCTACACCCTGGGCCAGGCGCTGGATCACCTGGAGGCGCGCGCGCGGGCGATCTTCCCGGCCGATACCCAGTTCGACTACACCGGCACTTCGCGTGACTTCAAGGAGTCCGAGAGCGGGGTGGCGCTGATCTTCGTGCTGGCCCTGGTGTTCATCTTCCTGGTGCTGGCGGCGCAGTTCGAGAGCTTCCTCGACCCGCTGATCATCCTGTTCAGTGTGCCGCTGTCGATGGCCGGCGCGCTGCTGGCGCTGACCCTGTTCGGCGGCACCCTGAACATCTATTCGCAGGTCGGCCTGGTGACCCTGATCGGGCTGATCACCAAGCACGGCATCCTCATCGTCGAGTTCGCCAATCACCGGCTGCGCGAAGGCCGCGAACTGGGCGAGGCGGTGCTGGAGGCGGCGCTGCAGCGCCTGCGGCCGATCCTGATGACGACAGGGGCGATGGTCCTCGGCGCGGTGCCCCTGGCCATCGCCAGCGGCGCCGGCGCCGAGAGCCGCCAGCAGATCGGCATGGTCATCGTCGGTGGCCTGCTGGTGGGCACCTTCTTCACCCTGTTCGTGGTGCCGACGCTGTATATGCTGCTGCGCCGCTGGCGGCCAATCGCCCAGCTCAGCGCGGAACTGCCGCAACACTAGTGGGGCCGTTGGTCGCGGCAGCTTGCGGGTGAGCCCCCAGCGGCTATGCCTGTAACAGGCATCGTTCGCAGGGAGGCTGATCCATGAAAACCCATCTCTTGCTGCTGGCACTGCTGCTGCCGCTGGCCGGCTGCACCCTCGACCGTTCCGGACTGGCGGGCATGCCGCCGGGCGAGTTCAACGCCACACCGGCACTGGCTTGCCCCGGCGACACGGTGACCATTACCTGGGACACCGAAAGACCGAGGCATCCCGATTTCTGCCGTTATCCCGATGGCAACCTGCCCACCCTGGAGCGTTGTAGCTCCAGTGGGAGTTGCAGCGTGGGTGGCAGCACCTGCCTGGATGGCCACTGCAACCTGTGCTCGGCCATCAGCGATACACAGGAGCGTTTGAGTGAATGCGCTTCGCCCAGCGACGCGGGCTGCCAGCCGGATATCAATGCGCGTTTGCGCCTGGACCCCGAACCGACGCCGCCGCTGGCCGCTGCGGAGGATATTCGCCAGCACCGTGGCGAGAGAACGTTCGTGGTGGCGCAAACCACCGATATTGCCTTCCTCAGCGAAGTGGCCGACCCCGAGGGCAACCGCGCGGGCAATCCGCAGTGGCTGGGGCGGCTCGACATGAATGCGCGGGTCGAGGTGGTCGACCCCGATCTGGTGCGCACGGCGCCGAACGCTTACGAGTGCCGCGGCGGCGCCAGCTGGCCCGGAACCCGGCTCGAGGAGCTGTTCCCTGACGCATCGCCGCGCCTGCGCCTGCTCTCGGTGCGCAATCCCAATCGCTTCGTCGTGGTGGGTAATCTCGATGGCGTGCCGCTGCGCCTGGAGCCTGGCGAGACCATCATGCCGGGGTCTTTGCTCGCAGGGCCGCTGCAGGCTCAGCCGGACCCTGCGTTTCTGCGTACCCTGCCGCCGGTGCAATGCAGCGCAGTCACCAGCATCGGCAGCTACCCGAGCGCGCCTTTGCAGCTGACCGTGGGCTGCACTGCCCCCTAGGAGCCTGGAAAGGCCAAAAATGCCGGTCGTCTCCGGTGAATGCGCGGCGTTGAGCCCGGAGGATGTGGGTGTGTGCCCATTGCCATTTCCGGCAGGGCGGCGCCGGCCTGACGTCCGCCCCGTTGGCAACCTTTAGCTGACGCTCTGGCGGGCCACGCCGCGTGGCAGGCGATTGCGGCCCGGCAGCTGCTCCAGGCGCTGCGCCCATTCGCTGCGTACAGACTTGCGCGGCGCCGGCGCAGTCAGTGTGGCGGCAGCGGTGACCGGCTCGACCTTGGCGGCTTTGGCCGCCGCACGCAGCTCGGCCAGGCTGGGGGTCTTGTTGACGGGTGCCTGGGCTTTCTTCTCGCCTGCACGCAGGCACAGCTTGCAGGAAACCTGGGCTTGTTCTGTGGTGGTGTTGAGGCTCGACCCGGTGCGCCCGCAGGCGACGCTGTCTGGCGCGGTGGAGTAGTGAATAACCAAGGTGTTGTCTCCTGCATTTTTCGGGGCGCGGGATGGTACACGCAGGAGCGCTGGATGCAACCTTGACGTGATGCTCAGCCTTGTGGGGCGGGCGGAAGATCCAGGATGAAACGCGTCCAGCCTTCGGCAGACCGACACGCCAGGACGCCGCCGTGTGACTGAGCAATGGAACGGGCAATGGCCAGGCCAAGCCCGGCATGTTCGGTGCCCCCTTCACGGCGTGCCGGGTCTGCCCGGTAGAAGCGATCGAACAGGCGCTCGCATTGTTCGGGTGGAATCTGTGGCCCCTGGTTGGCCACTTCGATGCGGGTCGGGGTGGCACTCAGGCGCAATTCTCCGCCAGACGGGGTAAAGCGCAGGGCATTGTCGATCAGATTGGACAGCATCCGGCGCAGTAGCACGCGATCGGCGTCGAGCTGACCGCAGGCTTCGACCGTCAACCGCACGCCGGTCTCTTCGGCCAGTGGTGCGAAGTAGTCGGCCAGGGCCGATAACTCGGCCTCCAGCATCAAGGGTTCACGGCGGGTTTGCAGCAGACCGTTGTCGGCCTTGGCCAGCAGGAGCATGTCGCCGACCATCTGCGCCAGGTGCTGCAGCTCTTCGAGGTTCGAATGCAGGGCTTCGCGATAGTCCTCCAGTGCCCGTGGCTGGCTAAGAATCACCTGGGTCTGGGTCAGCAGGTTGGACAGCGGCGTGCGCAGCTCGTGGGCGATGTCGGCGGAGAAGGCCGAGAGGCGCGCGAAGGCGTCTTCCAGGCGCGCCAGCATGGCGTTGAAGGCCTCGGTCAGCTCCTGCAGCTCGGCCGGGATGCCGTCCAGCGGCAGGCGGGTGGTCAGCGACTGCGCCGACACCTGCTGTGCCACGCCGGTCATCCGGCGCAGTGGGCGTAGGCCGCGGCGCGCCACCCACGCGCCGAGCAGCGCGGTGGCCAGCGCCGAGAGACCGACGCAAAGCCAGATCAGTCGCTGCATCTGGGCCAGAAAGTGCTGATGGTGGGTGATGTCCAGCAGCAGGCTGAGTTGCAGCCCGCTGTCCAGTCGCTCCTCGATCACGCGAAAGTCGCTGCCCTGGTGCTGCCAGCGGCTGATGTGTTGCTTATTCGGCGGCAGGTGACTGAGCACGGCGTGGCTGGTGAACCATAGCTGGCCGTCTGTGCCCTGGATACGCAGGGCCAGTTCGGGGTGGCGTTGCAGTTCCTGCTCCAGTTGTGGGCGCCTTGCAGCCAGGTTTTCTCGGCTGGTTACGCCCTGCAGCTGCTCGGCCAATACCGTCAGTTTGCCCTGCAGCTGTTGCTGATCCAGCTCGACGAAGTGCGCTTCACTGGCCCGTGTGAACAGCGCGCCGGCCACCAGGGCCACCGCGGCAGCGCAGGCGGCGAACAGTAGCGCCAATCGGTTGGCCAGTGACATCAGGCGCGCACCTCCAGCACATAGCCCATCCCACGCACCGTGTGGATCAGTGGTGCGGCGAAGCCGTCGTCAACCTTGCTGCGCAAGCGGCGAATGGCGACCTCGATGACGTTGGTGTCGCTGTCGAAATTCATATCCCACACCTGCGAGGCAATCAGCGACTTGGGCAGCACCTCGCCCTGGCGGCGCAGCAGCAGTTCCAGCAGGGCGAACTCCTTGGCGGTCAGCTCGATGCGCTGGCCGGCGCGCTCGGCGCGACGGCGCAGCAGGTCGAGGGACAGGTCGGCGGCTTGCAGCAGGTGCTCCTGTGGTGCGCCGTTGCCGCGCCGTAACAGGCTACGCACCCGCGCTAGCAGCTCGGTAAAGGCGAAGGGCTTGACCAGATAGTCGTCGGCGCCGCCTTCCAGCCCGCGTACGCGGTCTTCAACGGCATCGCGGGCGGTGAGGAATAGTACCGGGGTGGCCAGGCCGGCGGCGCGTACGCTGGCGAGAATCTGCCAGCCGTCGCGGCCGGGCAGCATCACGTCGAGAATCAACAGGTCATGGTCGCCGGACAGCGCCAGGTGCTCGCCGCCAAGACCGTCCTGGGCCAGTTCGACGGCGAAACCAGCCTCGCTCAGGCCCTGGCGCAGGTACTGGCCGGTCTTGGGTTCGTCTTCGACAATCAACAATTTCATGGCGCAACTCAGGGCAATGACAGTCGGCTTTATACGCCAGCCAAGGGCTAGGCAGGGCCAAGCTGACAAAGATGTAATCTTCGCGTCAGCTTAGCGCCAGCTGCGGCTGCCTAGAGTGGCGAAAACGATTGAAGGAGTTTCGCCATGTCCGTACGCCTGTTCCTGCCACTGCTCTGCGCCGTCAGCCTGCCCGCCCTGGCCGATGCGGGGCACTACGCCTTTGGCCAGCCGGCACCTGCGGCCAAGGCCGAGCGCACCGTCGAGATCACCCTGGGCGACATGTACTACGAGCCGGCTTCGGTGCAGGTCAAGGCTGGCGAGACGGTGCGCTTCGTGCTGAAGAACGAAGGCAGCCTGCTGCATGAGTTCAGCCTGGGCGACGCCGCCATGCATGCCGAGCATCAGCAGCACATGTTGATGATGCAGCAGATGGGCATGATTGGTGAGAACGGCATCGTGCCCATGGACCACTCGAAGATGGGCCATGACATGGCTGGGATGGACCACGGCAAGATGGCCCACGACGATCCCAACACCGTCATGATTGCCCCAGGCAAAAGTGCCGAGCTGACCTGGACCTTCAGCAAGGCTACCGGTCTGGAGTTCGCCTGCAACCTGCCGGGCCACTACCAGGCGGGTATGGTCGGCAACCTGGAGGTGCAACCGTGAGGAAATGGCTGATCTGCCTATTGCTGGGTACGAGTTTCAGCGCCCAGGCCGGCCGCTACGAACTGGTGATCGACGAGGGCCAGGTGCGCTTTTCCGACGGCGTGCGCCCGGCGCTGACCGTCAACGGCCAGAGCCCGGCGCCGGAGCTGCGCTTTCAGGAGGGTGAGGAGGTCGAGATCGCCGTTACCAACAGGCTGGACCGCATGACCGCCCTGCACTGGCACGGCATCATCCTGCCCTACACCCAGGATGGCGTGCCGGGCATCAGCTTCCCCGGAATCCAGCCTGGCGAGACCTTTACCTACCGCTTCACCCTCAACCAGTCCGGCACCTATTGGTACCACGCCCATGCCGACTTCCAGGAGCAGGAAGGTATCTACGGCCCGCTGATCGTCGAGCCGAAGAAGCGCGAGCCGTACCGCTACGACCGTGAGTACACCGTACTGCTGTTCGACTGGCAGGACGAGAAGCCGGAGCGCACCCTGGCCAACCTGAAGAAGCAGGCCGACTACTACAACGACCAGCAGCCGACCCTTGGCGACCTGTTCCGCGATGCCAAGCGCGATGGCTGGGGCGCGGCGCTCAAGGACCGCTGGGACTGGGGCAACATGCGCATGGCCAAGACCGATATTGCCGATGTCAGTGGCTTCCGTTTCCTGGTCAACGGCCGCGACAGCGAGCAGAACTGGACCGCGCTGTTCAAGCCGGGTGAGCGGGTGCGCCTGCGCATCATCAACGGCTCAGGCATGAGCTACTTCGACCTGCGCATCCCCGGCCTGGCCATGACCGTGGTGCAGGCCGACGGCAACGATGTGCAGCCGGTGGTGGTGGATCAGCTGCGCATCGCCGTGGCCGAGACCTACGACGTGATCGTCCAGCCGCGCGAGGACAAGGCCTATACCCTGTTCGCCGAGTCCATGGACCGGCGTGGCTATGCCCGCGCCACTCTGGCGCCGCGCCCTGGCATGCAGGGCGAAGTGCCGGCGCTGCGCGAGCCGCGCCTGCTGACCATGGCCGACATGGGCATGGCCCATGCCGGTATGGATCACGGCGGTATGGATCACTCGGATATGGCGGGCATGGATCACTCGGCGATGGCCGGGATGGACCATTCGCAGATGGCCGGCATGGATCATGGCGCGATGAATCACGCGGCCATGGCTCAGGCGAACAATCCGGACTACGCCGCAGGCAGCGGTATCGCCCCCGAGCCTGTGGACGGTGGGCGCGTGCTGGTCTACGGCGACCTCAAGGCCATGCGCCCGGCCGCCGGCTACCGGGCGCCGGACCGTACCATCGAACTGCAGCTGACCGGCAACATGGAGCGCTACTTCTGGTCGTTCAACGGCGTGAAGTACTCCGAGGCCGAGCCGATCCGCCTCAAGTTTGGCGAGCGGGTGCGTTTTCGCTTCGTCAACCAGACCATGATGAACCACCCCATGCACCTCCACGGCATGTGGATGCAGCTGGACAAGGGCAACGGCCGGTTCAATCCGCTCAAACATATCGTCAACGTGGCGCCCGGCCAGACCGTTGAAGTGGACGTGCCGGTCGACGCCATGGGCGAGTGGGCTTTCCACTGCCACCTGATCTACCACATGGCCAGTGGCATGTTCCGCAAGATCGTGGTGGAGGATGCCACGGGCGCGACCCAGCCCTTCTACAGTGAGCAGCCGGCCGCCAAGGAGAGTGAACATGCGCACCATTAATCTGCTGCCGGCGCTGCTGCTGGCCACCCCGGTGCTGGCCATGGAGCAACACATGGATGCCATGCCGGTGGCCAAGCTCAGCGTTGATCATCTGGAGCAGCGCTTCGATGGTGACGACCAGGGCCTGAGCTGGGAGGTCGAAGGCACCTACGGCAATGACCTGCACAAGCTGGTGCTGAAAAGCAGCGGCGAGCGTTCCGATGGCGGGCCGACCGAGTCGAGCGAGACCCAGTTGCTCTACCGGCGTATGGCCACGGAGTTCTTTGACTGGCAGGCCGGTGTGCGCCATGACGATCAGCCGGGCCCGGCGCGCAGTTATGCGGTGCTGGGGCTCAAGGGCCTGGCGCCGCAGTGGATCGAGCTGGATGCCAACCTGTTCGTCAGCGAGCGTGGCGATCCGTCGCTGCGCGTTGAGGCCGAGTACGAACTGCTGCTGACCCAGCGCTGGGTACTGGAGCCCAAGCTGGAGTACGACCTGGCCCTGGCCGACGACCGCGATCTGGGCATCGGCGCCGGTGGCAGCACGCTGGAGGCCGGCTTGCGCCTGAACTACCGGGTCAGCCCGCAGTTCTCGCCCTATGTCGGCTACGTCTGGGAGAAGACCTACGGCCGCACGGGCGACTGGCTGCGCGAGGAGGGCGAGCACGACGAGGAGGGCGCCTGGGTGGTGGGCCTGAAGTTCTGGTTGTGAGGCACACCTCTCCCACTTTGGGGAGAGGGGCAATGGGCCATTTACCCTCTCCCCAGCCCTCTCCCGTGAACGGGAGAGGGGGGTAAGCCAGCCTTTAGCCCGAATTTAGTCTGCTTCCCAGGTTGCATCCGGGCTACGGGTGACGAGAGGGCGGTGGGCATGGGGTACAATGCCCGCCGTTTTTCGTTTCTCAGGCCACCGCCATGCAGCATCCCGCCGAACACTCGCCGCTGGGCAAATCCAGCGAGTACGTCTCCCAGTACGCCCCCGAACTGCTGTTCCCCATTTCTCGCACCACCAAGTGGGCCGAGCTGGGGCTGGCGGCCGGCAAGCTGCCGTACCAGGGCGTGGACTACTGGAACTGTTATGAGCTCTCCTGGCTGACACCTTCCGGCAAGCCGATGGTGGCTATCGGTGAATTCGCCATTCCGGCCGACTCGCCGAACATCATCGAATCCAAGTCGTTCAAGCTCTACCTCAATTCGCTGAACCAGAGCGCCTACGCCAGCCCGGCGGACGTCGAGGCTGTGCTGATCCGCGACCTGTCCGCCTGCGCCGGTGCGCCGGTAGCAGTGCGCGTGCGTGGCCTGGACGAAGTGGCCGCCGAGGGCGTGGCAGCCTTGCCGGGGCGTTGCATCGACGACCTGGAGATCGCGGTCAGCGACTACGCCCATCCTCGGCCGGAGCTGCTGTGCTGCGGCGATCAGGTGGTGGAAGAGGTGCTCTACAGCCACCTGCTGAAATCCAACTGCCCGGTCACCGGTCAGCCGGACTGGGGCACGCTGGTCGTCGACTACCGTGGCCCGCGCCTGGATGCGGTGAGCCTGCTGGCCTACGTGGTGAGCTTCCGTCAGCACCAGGATTTCCACGAGCAGTGTGTGGAGCGGGTGTTCCTCGACCTGCAGCGCCTGCTCAAGCCGCAGAAGCTGACCGTTTATGCGCGCTACGTGCGCCGTGGTGGGTTGGACATCAATCCCTATCGCAGCACCGAGGCGATCGCGCCGGACAACCGCCGGATGGTGCGCCAGTAACGAAAAAGCCCGCAGATGCGGGCTTTTTGTTGGGCGCTGGGGCTAGATGCCCATGTTGGCCAGGCTCTGCAGGATATTGCGCAGGGTGCCGGTGAGGGTCGGGTGCTGGCTCTCGAAGCGCTCCACCGCCAGGTTGACGCCGTCGACCAGGGTGGCGTCGGGGTCGCTGGCCAGTTCCTTGGCCAGTTTCAGGTCGATTTCCTGCATCAGCTCAAGCAGTGCGGCGCGATCCTCGATATCCAGTGGCAGGTCGTTGGCGAGCTCCTCGCGTAGTCGCTGGAAATGTTGCTGCAGGCGTGCGGACATAATCGTCTCCTTCTGGGCTACTGCAGAGTTGACCCGTTTATAGCGTCTCGGGTTCGCTCTCTTTACCTGAAGGTTAATCCAGGCTGTTGCGGCCTGCCTGATCCAGAGCAAGTTTTGCGTGTCAGGGCTTTTCGCCTTTGTGCCGGCGGATGGCCAGGTCGCTCAGGCAGGCCGGTAGCTCGCCGGGGTGGTCGATGACCGAGTGAGCACCGAGTCTGTACAGCTCCAGGGTGGCCTGGGCGCGCAGTTTCTCGCGCTCGGCGGCGGCAAGCGCTTGCCAGTCCCCCAGGGCCAGGCCGCACAGGGGGCCGCAGGTAGCCAGGCCGATGCACCACAGTCCGGCATTCAGGCCGGCTTGTAGCAGGCGCGGATCACTGGCGATCAATACGCAGCCTTGCAGGCTGTCGACCTGCAACTCGCTTAATGTGTGCCAAACGGCGTCCGGTGCCGGCCAGGGACGCGAGCCGTTCAGGCGACTGCCATGCAATCCGCTCGGCAGTACGGCGGCAAGGCGCTGGGTCGCAGCGTCCGGCAGTTCATCCAGCCAGGCACATGGCATGCCTTGTCGTTGCAGATCGTCAAGCAGGTCGCAGACGCTGGGCAGAGGTTCGGCGCATTCGTCGGCGCTGGCCAGCAGGTTTGGCAGTAGGTCGGGGTGGTTCAGATCCGAGGGGCGCTCAGGCAGGCCGCTGTGTTGCTGGGCGATTGGCAGGGTGCGCGCGCCATGGTCGACCAGGCAGCCGGTCAGGCCGAATAGCAGGGCGTTGAAGGTTGGCGCGGTCATGGCAAGCTCGCTTCCCTGAGTGAGGCGGGCAGGGTAGCGAGCAGGTATGACGATTACATGACGCTCAGGCGCCCATTACCCGGCGCAGAGGCTCGGGCACCGGCACTGACTGGTTGCCGGCATGGTCAATCCATACCAGTTTGCAATGGCCTTCACCGTAACAGGCGTCAGGTTCTTCCAGCGTGCTCAAGCGGTGTTCGACCACCAGGCTGCTGCGCCCGACCGCGCCAGCGTACAGCTCAATGACCACTGTGGCCGGATGCACCACGGGTTTCAGGTAGGTATGCAGGGTTTGCAGCACAACGGGACCCTGCGGGGCGTGATCAATCTCGATACCGATACTGGCGAACCACTCGACGCGGGCTTCCTGAACGTATTCCAGGTAGATGGTGTTGTTGACATGGCCATAGTTGTCCATGTCGCTCCAACGCACCGGGATATGAGCCGTATGCAGTAGGCGTTTTTCCGACATGTTCAACTCCGCTAGGCTGCTGCTTATTGGGAACGGTGGCGTTTATACTGCGCAACCTGGGTTGGCCGCGGGCCGCCACACTACTGATGCCAAGGAGAGACTGCAAATGCCAATGACCGGTGCGAGCTGGATCGACCGTCTGACCCGCCTGTGCGCCTGCGCGCTGCTGGCGTCCCTGCCGCTGGCCGCCAATGCCGAGGACGACCCCTGGGAGTCTTTCAATCGGCCGGTATTCACCTTCAACGATACACTCGATACCTATGCCCTAAAGCCGATCGCCAAGGGTTACCAGGCGGTTACCCCGCAGTTCGTCGAAGATGGTGTGCACAACGTCTTCAACAACATCGGCGATGTCGGCAATCTGGCCAACAACCTGCTGCAGGGCAAACTGCACGACGCGGGGGTGGATACCGGGCGCCTGGTCTTCAATACCACCTTCGGCCTGCTGGGCTTCTTCGATGTGGCCAGCGAAATGGGCCTGCAGCGCAATGACGAAGATTTCGGTCAGACGCTCGGCGCCTGGGGCGTGGGTAGCGGCCCCTATGTGGTGATCCCGTTCCTCGGCCCAAGCACCTTGCGTGATGCCCCAGCCAAAATTCCGGACGGTTTCCTGGAGCCCTATCCCTACATCGACCACGTGCCGACCCGCAACGTGACCCGTGCGGTCGATGTGGTCGACACCCGCGCCAGCCTGCTGTCGGCGGAGAAGATGATCACCGGCGACAAGTACATCTTCATTCGTAACGCCTACCTGCAGAATCGCGAGTTCCGCGTCAAGGATGGCGAAGTGGTCGACGACTTCTGAGGCTTTCGTCCGGTGTGAAAAAAGGCGGCCTCGGCCGCCTTTTTTGTTTCAAGTCATGGTCAGTATGGCGAGCCCGATGGAGCTTCGTCCGTCGTCCAGGGTGCTGATTCGCACCACTTCGGCTTCGGCTTCCAGGCCTTTTAATTCACTGTGTTCGGAAGGGATCAACACACTCACCCGGTCGCCCATGGCGACTTGGCAGCGAGCTTCCAGTTGCATGCCGGTGCTGGACAAGTCCAGGCAATGGGCCTGAATTTCCTGGCCTGCATGCTTCAACGTGACTGGGGCTTCCAGTCGCATGCGGATGAAATCGCGTTTCTCGCTATAGGCATGGTCGTTCTGGCTCATTAACCCTTCCTCTTGTTTTTTGGGCGCTCCCCGAAGGTCTTATAACCCCCGCCGATTTGAGGTGTAAAGGCGGCTGACGACAATCGGCAGCGGCTTGAATCGCCCTGCGGATGGGAGTACCGTCTGCGCCTTGAATCGATCGAGCACAGATGTTTTCTTTGGCTCGGTGCACTATTTGTCAATCTCTCTCCGGCGTCGTTTGCCTGGATGGCCCATGCACAATCCCAGCGCCAAGCTGCTGATAATCGATGATGATGAGGTCGTGCGGGCGAGTCTCGCGGCTTACCTCGAAGACAGCGGTTTCCAGGTTTTGCAGGCCGAAAACGGGTTGCAGGGACTGGAAGTTTTCGAGCGTGATCAGCCTGACCTGGTCATTTGCGACCTGCGCATGCCGCAGGTCGATGGGTTGGAACTGATCCGCCGCATCAACAAGCTGACCAGCGATATGCCGGTAATCGTGGTGTCCGGCGCAGGTGTGATGAGTGATGCGGTCGAAGCGCTGCGGCTAGGCGCTGCTGATTATCTGATCAAGCCCCTTGAAGACCTCGCCGTACTTGAACACTCGGTACGCCGCGCGCTTGATCGTTATCAGCTGCGCCTGGAGAACCAGCGTTATCGCGACAAGCTGGAGGCCGCGAACCGTGAGTTGCAGGCCAGCTTGCACCTACTGCAAGAGGACCAGAACGCCGGACGCCAGGTACAGATGAATATGCTGCCGGTCACGCCCTGGCAGGCAGATGATCTGCAGTTCACCCATCAGATCATCCCTTCTCTTTACCTCTCTGGGGATTTCGTCGACTACTTCCGCGTAGACGAGCATCGGGTGGCGTTCTATCTGGCGGATGTCTCCGGGCACGGAGCGTCTTCGGCTTTTGTCACCGTGCTGCTCAAGTTCATGACCACGCGTCTTCTCTATGAGTGGAAGCGCAATGGTGTGCTGCCCGAGTTCAAACCATCCGATGTGCTCGGTCACATTAACCGCGGCTTGATCAACTGTAAGCTGGGCAAGCATGTCACCATGCTCGGTGGGGTGATCGACGAGCAGAGTGGGCAATTGACCTACAGCATTGGTGGGCATTTGCCATTGCCTGTGCTGTTTAGTGAAGGCAAGGCCAGCTACCTGGACGGTCGCGGGTTGCCAGTAGGGCTGTTTGCCGAGGCAACCTATAACGACTTGGTGATGGAGCTGCCAAAGTCATTCAGCCTGACGCTGATGTCCGACGGCATCCTGGATCTTCTGCCTGGTGACACGCTCAAAGAGAAAGAGGCTAAGTTGCCTGAGCTGGTAGCGCAGGCGGGGGGCTTGCTCGACGGCCTGCGTCAGGTGCTCGGGCTGGCCAATCTGCATGATATGCCGGATGATATCGCCTTGCTGGTGTTGAGCAGGAACCTTGCATGAATCCTGGGAATAGCCCCGGTAGAATCCAGTTTGCGGAGCAGGACGGTACCTTCGTTCTGAAGTTCGTCGGCGAAGTTCGTTTAACGCTGTGTTCAGCGCTGGATTCGACAATCGAGAAGATTTTTGCGGCGCTGAACTTTTCGGCGATCGTCATCGACCTGACGGAAACCCGCAGCATCGATAGCACCACGCTTGGTCTGCTGGCCAAGCTTTCCATCCTCTCTCGACAGAAGATCGGCCTGCTGCCCACCGTGGTTACTACCCATGAGGACATCACGCGTCTGTTGCAGTCCATGGGGTTCGATCAGGTATTCAATATCGTCGACCGCCCCGTGCCCTGTCCGGAGTGCCTGAGCGATTTGCCCTCGCAGGACCAGTCCGAAGAGGTGGTCAAGGCCAAAGTGCTGGAGGCGCACCGTATCCTGATGGGGCTCAACGATTCCAATCGCGAGGCCTTTCATGATCTGGTGAGTGCGCTGGAACGTAGTTGAGTTAAGTCCAGGCATGAAAGAGGGGCGATATCCTCGCGGATATCGCCCCTTCTTATTGGGCTGTGATCAGCTGCGTTTGGCGAGCAATACTTCCAGTTTTTCCTGGTCGCGGGCAAACAGGCGAATACCTTCGGCCAGCTTCTCGGTGGCCATGGCGTCCTCGTTCAGGGCCCAGCGGAAGGTCGATTCATTTAGCGACTGGCGAGGCTCGCCAGCCTCGGGGGTGAGGATGCGTGGCAGTGTGCCTTCGGCATCTGCCAGTTGTTGCAGTAGATCGGGGCTGATTGTCAGTCGGTCGCAGCCGGCCAATTGCTCTATCTGACCCAGGTTGCGGAAGCTGGCTCCCATCACCACGGTGTCGTAGCCATTGGCCTTGTAGTATTGGTAAATGCGCGAAACGGATTGCACGCCTGGGTCTTCGGCGCCTGCGAAGTCGCGCCCTTCGGCTTTTTTGTACCAGTCGTAAATGCGCCCGACGAAGGGCGAAATGAGGAATACGCCGGCGTCGGCGCAGGCCACGGCCTGGGCAAAGGAGAACAGCAGGGTCAGGTTGGTCTGGATGCCGGCTTTTTCCAGTTGCTCGGCGGCGCGAATGCCTTCCCAGGTCGATGCGATCTTGATCAGTACGCGCTCCCGGCCGATGCCGGCTTGGTCATACAGGTCGATGATGCGTTCGGCACGGCGCAGGGTGGCCTGGGTATCGAAGGAGAGTCGAGCATCGACTTCCGTTGAGATACGCCCCGGAATGGCTTTCAGAATCTCCTGGCCCACGGCTACGCCGAAATGATCGCAGGCCAGGCCCAGGTCACCCTTGCCGGCATCGACCGCCTGATTCAGCAACTCGGCATAACGGGGCAGGGCGGCCGCCTTGAGCAGCAGCGACGGGTTGGTGGTGGCATCGACCGGTTTCAAGCGGGTGATGGCATCGAGGTCACCCGTATCGGCGACGACCGTGGTGTACTGCTTGAGTTGTTCCAGTTTGCTGGTCATGACGGAGCCCTGTCGTTGAATGCCCCTGACCTTACCCGAGCGTCGCCGGGGGCTCAACGTCTAGCGCGGGCTTTCAGCGTCCGTTGAGCAGCGCAATGGCCTGGTCGAATACCTGCAACGGTTCGGCCGTCTTGTGCACATCCACCGAGAGCAGTTGACGGAAGCGTCGTGCCCCCGGAAAGCCTTGCGCCAAGCCGAGTACATGACGGGTTACATGGTGCATGGCGCCGCCCTCGGCTATGTGGCGTTCGATATAGGGGCGCATCCGGCTCAGGGCTTCGGATCGGGTAATCGCCGGCTGGTTCAGGCCGAACAGTTGTTGGTCGACCTCGGCCAGGAGATAAGGGTTATGGTAGGCCTCACGCCCTAGCATCACGCCGTCGAAGCTCTGCAGGTGCTCGCGACATTCGTCCAGGGTTTTTATGCCGCCGTTGAGGATAATCTCCAGTTGCGGGAAATCCCGCTTGAGCTGCGCGGCTACTTCGTAGCGAAGTGGCGGGATCTCGCGGTTTTCTTTGGGCGAAAGGCCTTCGAGAATGGCGATGCGCGCGTGTACGGTAAAGCTGGTGCAGCCGGCCTGATGAACGGTTCCGACGAAGTCGCACAGCTCGGCGTAGCTGTCGCGGCCGTTGATGCCGATACGGTGTTTCACCGTCACCGGGATACTGACGGCATCCTGCATCGCCTTGACGCAATCTGCCACCAGCTGTGGATGGGCCATCAGGCAGGCGCCGATCATGTTGTTCTGTACCCGGTCACTTGGGCAGCCAACGTTCAGATTGACCTCGTCGTAACCCTGCTCCTCGGCGAGCCGGGCGCAGGCCGCCAGGTCAGCTGGGTTGCTGCCGCCCAGCTGTAAGGCCAGCGGGTGTTCGGATTCGTCATAGCGCAGAAAACGCTGCCTATCGCCATGTAAAATGGCGCCGGTGGTGACCATTTCGGTGTAGAGCAAAGCATGGCTAGACAGCTGGCGCAGGAAGTAGCGGCAGTGGCGGTCGGTCCAATCCATCATCGGGGCGACGGAAAAGCGACGGGAGAGGGGGGCGGTTTGCATAAGGGGCCGGTAGGACTGGAAGGCAGGCGGCATTTTACCTTAGCTTTCGTCAGGGGCGGCGTTTGGCTGCTATACCTTGATTGAGACGCTGGATAGTCTGTTGCCAGGGTTTCATCTTCGTTTACAGGAGTTCGCACTATGCAAAGCAAGTACTGGTTGGCGGCAATGGTTCTGGGTTGCAGTCTGCAGGTGGGGGCGACCAGCTTTGTGGTCACTACCGATGCGCTGGTCAATACAGTTGAGGGGACTACCGATTTCACGTCGTCGAGCTTCGGTGACGATAAGGTGGTGCGGGAGGCCAAGGATGACGCTGCAAGCTTCGTTGCCAGTGAGGGTGTAATTCGAGGTGCCCACCTGGAGGCTGCGCTGACGCACATACGCGGCAAGCTTCCGGGGTTGCAGGCAGATGATATGCAGCTGGCCCAGGCAATTCTGGCGATCTGACCTTTGCTCTGAAATTAAAAACGGCGCCATTGGCGCCGTTTTTATTTTCGCGTGGGTTATACGCCGAGCTTGTCGCGCAGGCTGTAATACCAGGCGCCGATGGCGCTGAACGGTACCTGGAACAAGCGGCCACCCGGGAACGGATAGTGTGGCAGGCTGGCGAAGGCGTCGAAACGTTCGGCCTGGCCGCGCAGGGTTTCCGCCAGCAGCTTGCCGGCCAGGTGGGTGTAGGTCACGCCGTGACCGCTGCAGCCCTGGGAGTAATAAATGTTGTCGCCGAGGCGGCCGACCTGGGGCAGGCGCGACAGGGTCAGCAAGAAGTTTCCGGTCCAGGCGTAGTCGATTTTCACGTCCTTGAGCTGCGGGAAGGTCTTGAGCATCTTCGGGCGGATGATCGCCTCGATGTTGGCCGGATCGCGGGCGCCGTAGACGACGCCGCCGCCAAAGATCAGACGCTTGTCGCCGGACAGGCGATAGTAGTCGAGCAGGTAGTTGCAATCCTCGACGCAGTAGTCCTGCGGCAGCAGGCTCTTGGCCAGCTCGTCGGACAGTGGTTCGGTGGTGATTACCTGGGTACCGCAGGGCATGGACTTGCTGGCCAGTTCCGGCAGCAGGTTGCCCAGATAGGCGTTACCGGCGACGACCACGAACTTGGCTTTTACACGGCCTTCCGGCGTGTGCACCACCGGGTTGGCGCCGCGCTCGACGCGAATCGCCGGGCTCTGCTCATGGATGATGCCGCCCAGGGACTCCACTGCAGCCGCTTCGCCCAGCGCCAGGTTCAATGGGTGGATATGGCCACCGCTCATGTCCAGCATGCCGCCAACATAGGTGTCGGTATCCACGATTTCGCGGATGCGCTTCTCATCCAGCAGTTCAAGCTGGGTATGGCCGTAGCGTTCCCATAGTTTCTTCTGCGACTCCAGGTGTTTCATGTGCTTCGGGGTGTTGGCTGCGAACACACCGCCGTCCTTCAGGTCGCACTTGATATCGTACTTGGCAATGCGCTCACGAATGATGCGGCCACCTTCGAAGGCCATGTCGCCGAGCAGCTTGGCGTGCTTGGGGCCGACGGTGCGCTCGATCACATCGATGTCGCGGCTGTAGCTGTTGACGATCTGGCCGCCGTTACGGCCCGAGGCACCGAAGCCCACCTTGGCGGCTTCGACGATGGTGACCTTGAAACCGTTCTCCAGCAGGAACAGGGCAGTGGAGAGGCCGGTGTAGCCGGCGCCGATGATGCAGACATCGGTCTCGGTCTCACCCTGCAGGGCCGGACGCTGCGGAACCGGGTTGGCCGAGGCTGCGTAGTAGGACTGGGGGTAGGGAGTGTGCGCCATATTTGAACCTATGTTCTTTATTTTTTACGAAGTGGGCCCATGCTACCCGAGGCAAAATGCGCCGGCTAGCCTGTGTGCAAAATTTTTAACGTCCCGCTGTGCAGCAAAAAATCCACTTTTTCAGTGGCTTAGCGAAAAAAGTGGTTGACACTCAGGCGAATCTCCCTAAAATGCGCCTCCATTGCAGGCACATAGCTCAGTTGGTTAGAGCACCACCTTGACATGGTGGGGGTCGTTGGTTCGAGTCCAATTGTGCCTACCAAACGCAACCCGCGTACTGCGGGGCTTAGAAGGCGATCCGAGAGGGTCGCCTTTTTTGTTTTGGGAAAACTTTGGGAAAACTTTGGGAAAACCCACCACCCAACTCAAAGTTTCAGACCTGCCTGGACGTGCTGGTAAATCACCTCTTTCTGCTCATGCCCTTCCTGATAATAGGCGGTCATGTCCGGGGTCGCATGGCCCATCAGCACCTGCACATACTCCGTCGAGAAACCCTGCTGCTCGTACAGCCAGGAGCCCAGCGCGCGTAATTCGTGCATGGTGGGCCGGGCCTTGGGGTTCTCGATGTGATCGTAAGCCTTGGCCAGGTCGCGGGCCTTGCGGAACTCCTTGGTCAGGTAGTCATCCGTCACCGCCGACCAATGCAGCTTGGCCTCGATCTGCTCACGCTTGCGGGCCTTCGGCCGGTAGCAGATCAGGTAAGGGCTGGCGATGGGCTCTTTCAGGCACTCCTGCACCACCGCGCGCAGGTCGGCGCCCATTTCGATTTCCAGATGAATGGGCGTGTCGTAATTCTCGGTCTTGCCGGGGCTGACGCGGATCACGTTGCGGCTCATGTCTACGTCGGCGCGCTCCCAGGTGACTAGATCCTCGCGGCGCTGCAAGCTCAGCAGCGCCAGGCGAATGGCGCGCTTGAGCCAGGTCGGCGTCGTGTCGGCGTCGAGAATCTTCTGCACACCTTCTACCGTGTGACGCTGGCGCACCTTGTCGGCCTCCTGCTTCTGCAGGGTCAACTCGGCGCAGTTACGCTCAGCCAAGCCCTTGGCCACGGCGAAGGCGTAAATCTGTATCCACAGGCCGCGATGCTTGGTGTAGGCGTTGTTGCTGAACTGATCCAGATACTCGGCCATTGCCAGCACGTCGAGTTGGCCAATCATGCGGGCGCCCAGGTCGGCCCGGTAGCGCTCCAGCTTGATGCGGATTTCCTTGAGCGTGGAGTCGGCCAGCTTGCGCCCCGGCAGCCATTCCGACTCGAAGCGCTCCAGCAGGCGCTTGATGGTCGGCGCCTGCTCACCGGTCAGCAGTTGCAGCAGCGCGCCGTCGTCGCTCATCAGTGGGGCCAGCTTGGCATTGGCCAGCTTGGCGAGCTTGATCGCCTCTGCCATCGGCTTGTTGATACTGGTCTTCTTCCCGGTGATTGGGTTGCGGTACTGCCAATACTTCCCGTTGGGGTACAGGTTTTCAGGCAGGTTGCGGTTCTTGCCGGTACGCGGGCGCGGTGGGTTCATATCAGCTTACCGCCATCATCTTGTGCAGGAGGGGGTCGGTCGAGCCGGTCAGCTCGGCATTGAGGTCTACGAAGTACATTTCGCCCTTCACCTCGCCGACGATCACGCCTTCGTCGATCCAGCGTTTCAGTTGCTGCAGGCTGGGCTTTCCACCAGCAAAGCGCAGCGCGCGGTATTCGCTGGCTTCCATCAGTCGCGGGACTTGCGCCGTGATCTGAGTCACTACTTTGGCCATAGGTATACCTCACTCGCCCGGCAAGGCCGGGCAAGATCAATGGTTCAAGGTTGCGGGGAGTTGCAGGGCTAGGCGCAGCGGGAAACGGCGTCAGCCACGATGCGGTGCGGATGCTTTGCCGTTGCCGACAAGGCGAGGATTTGCCGGAGGGCAGGGGAGGCGGCGCGCGTGCTGAGCCGCTGCAAGACGGCGCGCAGTGCGCTCGGAGTCGGGTGGAGCCTGGAGGCCAGGCCCATTGCCGTGAGTACAGTCAGCTCGCACAGCGGGCGGTGCGTTGCGCGCCACCACAAGTGCTCCTTGCCGATAGGCGCACGTTCGCGCCATGCCTTGCCTTCCTGCTCCAGGGCGCGCAGCTCTGCGCGTACCTGCTCCGTATTCATGCCTGTGGCCGTGACCAGCAGGCTGACGGTCATCCCGTCGGGGTGGGTGATGTGGCGCCAGACGCTCATGGCTAAGCTCCGAACTTGATCTTGACGCCGCTGCCAAGGCTGACAACGCCAGGCTCTTCACCCAAGACCTCTTTCATCAGGGCGTAGGTTTTCGGCGCCGACTTGGCCTTGCTCCAGTTCAGGCCCACCTCATCGAGGAAGCAGGCTTCGATCTCCGCCCACCGGCCGATAAGGCGCCCCCAAACCACGCCGAGCGCCGCAATCTTGTCGAAGTGCTCGCGCACCTCTGGCACTGCCTCCAATAGCAGAAGGCAGCGGTTCAGGTCGTCAGGATCGCTCGGGTAAGAGCGGTCACTTGGCAGGCTGCATGCGGTCATGGCCATTGCCTTGGAAGAGGCGCCAACGCGCCCGGTTGCGATCCATCGAAGGACTTTTGATTGAATTTCAGACACAGCAAATCCTCCCGCCCTATGTGGGCAGATAGAAAAGGGGATGGGGTTGGGTGGCTAGGCGGCGGGTTCGGCTGGAATCTTCATCCCGCAATCCGGCCAGCCCATCGTCACGCTGATGCGCTGGTAGTCGGTAACGTCTGCGTTGCGATCCAGCTTGCTCCACGCCAGATAGCGCTGGCAGGTGTCGCGCTCGGGGCACCATTCGCCGTCTGTCCGCAGATCGAAGCGCCCTGAGCAGCGCGATACGTCATAGGGGAGAGTGGTCATTTGGACTGATCCTGCTGGCCGGCGCGCTCCCACTCGATCACAGACTGGACGCGCCGGATGAAGCGCTCCTTCGACTCGTGCGGCGTCGTGCAGAGCTGGCCGATGCGGTCGATCACGCGGCGGGTTATTGCCAGTTCGTCCGCAAGCCGCTGGCAGCGGGCGATGTGGTCGCCAGTGATGGCCGACTGGCGGTCTAGCGCATCTGCCAGTCTCTCGCGCTCAGACTCAAGGGCAATATTCCTTTGCGCCCACTGGTCGGCCAGGTTGTTGGCGTCACGCAGTTGAGCCTCCAGCAGCTTTTTCTCTCGCATCAGTCGGTTAATCATCGCCGCTGCCCTCAGTAGTCGTAGTCGTATTCATCGAAGCACACTGCGCACAGCGGACGAGCGCCATGCTGCGCATGGGTCGAATCGCGCGGCACCCACCTGGATTTATCGGCGAACCGACCGCAGTCCCGGCAGGCGGTGAAGTGGTCGGCGGCCTTTCGCTGGCTGATACTGATCGCCACTTGGCGCATGGCCTCGTCATAGTCAGCCATTACCTGCATGTAGCGAGCTTTATCTTCTGGCGTTACAAGCACTTCACTGCTCACGGCTTGCCCTCCTGCGCTTGTCGCCAGGTGGAGAGGGCGGTGCGTAGCGCTTCTTCATCCTCGGATTCCAAGATGATCCTGCCTGACGTGCCGCGCCCAAGTTTCAGCGTTGCCTCCAGCGCCTTAACCAGCCCCTCAACATCGGGCGAGGCGGGCGGGTATGCGTAGAGCGGGACTTGCTCTTTGCTAAATTGCTGATGGCTGGCGTAAATCAGAAGATCGTTGCTGCTGAGAAACTTCGGATTAACCCAGGCAACTGCCTCCCGCCCCTTCACCTCGGCCAGCTCGGCGCGCAGGGCGTCGCGTTGTTTCTGCATGTCAATGGCGTTCTGCCCGTAAGCGTCGCGCGCCGACTTCGCATCGGCCAGCTCTGCCGCCATAGCTGCGGTGATGCGCTGGTGCTGGGCGACGGTCATGAGTGGATTGACCGAGTAGCCCGACTGCCCTTGCCAATGGCGCATGATGAAATCAACTGTCGATAGGTCTAGAACCGCCCCGTCATCAGCTATGGCTGCGCAGCCAACCACCTCGACCACCTCCCCGCCAGCCGCTCGGATTGCGGCGAGCTGGGCGGATAGGGCGTCGCGTTCTGCTGCTGCATCTTGCAGCAGGTCAATGGTCTGCCTGATCTTTGCTAGCAGCCCATCGCCTAGCGTCTGGATATGGAGCTGTCTGGCAATTTCTTGGATTGGGTCACTCATCGCTCACTCCTAGCGGGCTGGGGTTGGCGGTCGGCGTCTTTAGCTGTCCATGGCAGGTACTCCAGGCACCATGTTGGGTGAAACGGCATCGTGTGCTTCATGCCGTCCAGCTGGATATTCAGTCGGCAGTCTTTGGCGCTGCGGATGGTTCCGAGTTCGCGCTTACCGTCGCCGAAATACACGACTCGGCCGCCGCGCTTTGCCGGCACGCCATACCATTTGCGGGTTCGCTCCATGTTTCCGGCCATCCCTCACTCCTCCCTCTGCATCTGGTCGCCTCCTTCGCTCTGGCGGGGTTGCTGGGATGGCGGCCAGCAGTCTATCTCCCCAACAGCGTTCATCTTCCCGGCCATTCCAGCCGCCTGGCATGTCGCATAATCCTTGGCCTGTTGCTCTGGGCTGCCACGGTACCCGTCACACCCTGACAGCAGCACAACCGCTGCAATGATGGATGCTCGCCTCACGCCGCACCCCCATCCGCCTGCTGGGAAAGGGCGGGCGGAGCGGGTAGTGGCATCCAGTGCGTGACGGCGCACTGCTCGCCGTCTTCCTCGGCCGCCTGGAACAAGTCGCGCACGCTGCGCGTCGCCTTCGTGGTGACCACGCCGCACACGAAAGCAGTGACCATCGCTCCGTCCTGTTTCACAGTCGGCAACCGCTCGTTGCACGCTATCCACTCTCCCGCCTGCTCGTTACGTGGTGCTGGGTGAGCGGGGGCGGCACCAGTGCCGGCGCATTCGGGGCATGGCTCGTTCCAGAAGTCGTAAGTCTCTGGCGTTTGTCCGACCTGCCGCGTCACCTCGCCGTGCCCCTGGCAGTAGCTGCACTCGGTTCCAGCCGGCGCAGATTGCGCACGCTGCCAGGCGAGACACTCGACCCATCCAGTCCGATAATCCTGCACTCGGTCGTTCGCATATCCAGGGCCGTTGTCGGTCGGCCAGCGCTTTGCGGCCCCTTCTCCGGCCTCGCGCTCGATCCACGCCTCAAACGCCTCGCGCTCATCAGGCGCAGATTGCGCGGCGCTGGGTTGGGGTTGCGGATACTTCGCTTCCTGCGCATCAAATGCCCGCTCGGCTATCTGCTGGCCGTTTTCGCGCAGGCACTGGATTAGCGGGGGGAGGTGGTCGGGGCTGGCTTGCTCGGCCCTGCATCGGAAGCAGCCGCTGATGCATCCTGAGCATGCGAGCGGGTCGCTGGAGTAGATGCCGCTGGGTTGCTCGCTATGGTCGGCAGGCTGGGCGGTTCGGCGATTCCATGCAGCGATGGCCGTCTCTGACTTTTCTTCGACAAAGAACGTCGTCAGTCCTGTTCCTTTGCATTCGGTGCCTGGGCCGCAGACTATGAATCGCAAGTCACCATCGTTCTTGATGGAAGCCGAGCCCCCGCAGAACGGACACGGCAGCAACTCCACCGGCACCGCTATGGTTGGGTTGGTCATGGTCGGTTCCTCTTGTTCCGTGCTTTCTCGCCCTTGCTACGTGGGCGCGGCTTGTGTGGGTCGCCGCCCTCACGGCTAGCGATGGTTGGCGCAGTCCAGGCGTGGCTACATGCAATGGCCAAAGCAAGGGCGCTGAGCTTGATTCGGCTCACGACTCCACCTCCCCGGCTGGCTTGGCGTTGAGGCGGGCTACCTCGCCGACATAGCGGATGCTGATGCAGCTGCCTTCCTCGTCGAACTCGATGCTGTCGAACTCGCGCTCAGGTAGTTCAATGGCACATCGCAGGGTCGTTGAGCTGAACGCCTCGCCGGTCATGCCGTACTGCATTTCCGCCCATTCTTCCGGGCTTTCGACTGCGCCGTTTTCGTCGTCGCCCCAGTAGTAGGACGGGGTGGCCAGCTTGGCCTCCAGCTCAGCCACGCGGGCGCGGAGCTGGGCGTCCTCTGCGATCAGTAGCTGCGCAGAGTCATGGAGCAACCGCCCGACGACTCGAAGACTCTCAATCTCCGCATCCCGCTCAGCCAGCAGGCGCTGGGCGTCGGAGAGGCGGCAGAGGGGTTCGTGATGTAGAGTCTGAGGCTCTTCCTCTGCACCTTCCTCTAGCCAAGTGCCAAGCTCGGGTTCGTCCGGCAGGCTCACTCGGAACGCCACCACCTCCAGCCCCTCGCCGCACTCGGGCTGCGGGTGGCGGGCGAGGGTGGCGCGGGCTTTCCATCCCTGCCACCAAAGCTCCATCGCTGAACTGGCATAAGAGCCATCCGGGTGCTTTGAGGGATTGCTGTGCCCTCCCAATCGCATGTGAGCTTCAAATTGCTCGCGCTCCATCTCTTCCGCGCTCAGTTTCTTGTCTTCCATCACACACTCCAGTAGATAACCAGGCCCAGCAGCATCAGGCCGGCAATGCCCATCAGGGCGTAGAAGCCTTGCGCGGCTTCGATCAAATCAGGCTCAGGCTCAGGCTCGCTGTCGAGCTGGCGCTTGGGGTCGTAGGTCATGGCTGTGGCTCCTTGTCCGTGAGGCATGCAAGGTAGGGGTGTTCATGTTGCCCCTTGGTGTCTCATCGCCCGGCGGTGGCCGGCGCAGGCTTTGGTTGGCTGGCCTTCCTTGTCCAGGCGTAGATGGCAGTTGAACTGCATCAGCTCGCGCTGGCAGTGGCTGGCTTCGCTGGTGGTGATGGGTGAAGTGTTGGCCGGCGTGCCGAGCCGGTAGGCGCAGCCGGCACAGGTGCCTTTCTGTGAAACACCATCTGCCAGCAGAACACCCTGCAGGGCGCCGTACATCGTGGGCAGGTTGGCCTTCTCGGCGGTGTGCGGGTGCATGCCTTCCTCTGTCAGGATCAGCTCTGTCATGATCCGGCAGTTCTCGACCACGGCGTTGGCCATGCCCAGCACCTGGGCGAACAGGTCGAGCATTGCGCCCTGGTCGCGCTGGGCTGCCATGCGCGCCAGCACTTTGCGGCGCAGATCGAAGGGCAGCAGGGTGGCTCCTGACAGCTCCAGGGCATCCGCCGGCGCGATCAAGTAGTCGGTGGCAGATTGGTTCATGGCCTTTTCACCTTCCGCACGGGGCGCGCCTTCGGCTTGTCGCGCCAGGTTGTTCAGCAGGCCACGAAGATTGGGGGTTGTGTTGGGCATGAGTAGTCCTCGCCATTGGCGTGAAAGGTGGTTGCTGGATAGGCTCATCACGCCCGCCGGCCGCGCATCGGGCAAGGATGGCGGCCGGACTGGGTGGTCAGATCACGGAGCGGCTGCCGTCAGATGCCATCGGCGTGACGATGCCCTGGCGCTCCATTTCCTCGATCATGCGAGCGGCGCGGTTGTAGCCGATCTTGAGCTTGCGCTGGACGGCGCTGATGCTGGCGCGCCCTGACTCGCGCACGAAGGCGACGCCATCCTCATACAGCGAATCAGCCTCTTCTTCGGCGGCAGGCCCAGCGGTATCAGTCGCAGGCAGCGGCTTTTCCTGATAGCCGAACAGATCGCACAGCGCTTGCACGACGGCGGCCAGCATCAGGACATGCACGCCTGCCGTGTGCTCCCACAGCTCGGCGACGGTATCGAAGTCTGGTTCTTCCTCGTCTTCTTTGGCGTGGAAGTCGATGCCGCGAAGCTGGAAGTCCTTGGTCAGCTTGAAGGTCACGGCGTCGGCGTGACACAGTTCCAGGCGCTCGGCCTGCATTTCGCCGTCCAGGGCTTCGACGACGCCGCGGCGGGCATTGTCCAAGTTGTCTAGGTCGAAGCTGGCGCGGCCGTGCTTGCCCTTCATCACCACGGAATCGCCCAGGCTGAACCCGGTGAAAGCCTCGCGGTCATCGTTGACGAAGTATTGGGTCAGGCGTGTCGTCAGCCCTCCTTTCACGTCACTGACGTGGATGGTGCTGGTTTCCACCGCGCCGCAGGCTTCGATCAACTGGTAGAGCATGGCGTTGGCCATGTCCTTGTTGGTGGTGGCGAGCATGAGCGTGCGGCTTTCGATGTGGTAGAAGGCATCGACCTCGGCGCGCTCTGGGAGAGTGGTTTTCAGCGCTTCCTCGTAAATCTCCGTTTGAAGCGTATCAACCTCTTCCTTGGTCAAGTCGCGGCCCATGTCGGTCTGCTGGGCGGCCACAGTTTCGGCCAGGGCCAGGCGAACAGCGCTCTTCGAGACAGGCTTGAAGTCGCGGCGCAGGCGGAAGGCCAGGCCGCCAGGGAAGAGGCTTACCAGCTTCTCGGTGGTTGGGTGCGGGATAAACCCCGACGACGAGGCGTGCGATTCCGGCACCGGAACAAAGGGCTTCTCTGCCAGGTGTTCCGCCAGGACAGCGGCTTCTGGCAGGCTGGCGCGGTAGATCAGTGCGTTCTTGATCAGTCTCATGTTTCCCCCTAGCGGCCTTTGGCCATTTTCAGTTCTGCTTCGATTGCGGTGATGCGGGCGCGCACCTGGCTGATGCTGCGCAGGCCACGCGGGCGGTCGGCGCGGCGCCAAGTTGGTTCGGCATCCTGCAGGCGGTTCAGGCTGTCGCGGTCAGCGCGGAGCTGCGCCTGCAGTTCCTCTGTGGTCATGAATGCGATGGCGCTCATGCAAACTGCCCTCTGCTGTTCGTGGTGCGGCGGTTGCCGTATGGGCGGGTCTTCTCGCCGCTGACGCCAGGGGCAATGGAATGAACGTGCCCGCCGGCCGAGATAAAGGCCGACACGCGATCCGCTACGCTGCAGCGGTCACGCTCTTTGCTGGCCAATGTGTTGATGCGGTCGTACTTCTGGTCGTGCATGGGAAAATCCAGGCGAAGAAAAGGGCGCTTAAAGCGCCCTGGTTGAAGTGGTTACTGGATCAGGCAGCGAGTGCCCCGGTAGGGGTTATCGAAGGGGATGTCGTCGTCGTAGCTGTCGTAGTCGGGCGGCGGTTGTTGCGGCGCTTGCTGGGGTTGCGGGCGCTGCGCTTGCTGGCGAGGCTGCTGGCGGGCGGCGTTGCCCTGCGGGTGCGCCTGGCGCTGCTGGGGCTGGCCGTTGCTGGCGCCTCCCGTCAGCAGCAGCTTTCCGTTCATATCCACGATGATTTCCGTGGTGTAGCGTTTGATGCCGTCCTTCTCCCACTCGCGGGTCTGCAGCCTTCCCTCGATGTAGCACTGGCTACCCTTGCGCAGGTATTCGCCGGCAATCTCGGCGAGCTTTCCAAAGAACACGACACGGTGCCATTCGGTGCGCTCTTGGATTTGGCCGGTCTGCTTGTCCTTCCAGCTATCGCCGGTCGCCAGGGTGATGTTGGTCACAGCGTTGCCGTTGGGCATGTAGCGGGTTTCCGGGTCGTTGCCCAGATTTCCTACCAGCGTGACTTTGTTGATGCCCTTGGCCATTAAACGCCTCCCATAACCCGCTCCATGCGGGCCTCAAGTAGTTCGTGAAAGTCTTTGGTGCGCTGCGCCAGCTTGCGAATGTAGGCTTCGTCTCGGTGTGCGCGGATCACTGCCATCGGCATGCCTTTCCAGTAGCCGATGAAGTCGATCCACTCCCGCTCGGACACCCACAGGCCGCACTGGCACTGCGCGACGTGATCCTTGGGCACCGTGTCACCCAGGATCACGCTGACCAGCTTCTCGGGCACTTTTGTTTTCACCTCGATCAGACCATCACCTCCGATCATGCCGTCGGGCGAATAGCCAATACCGTGGTTCAGGATGATGGCGACGTGCTCAATGGTGCTGGAGGGGATGTCTCGGCGAATGGCGTACAGCTTGCGCACCTCGGGCTCCAGAATGTGCCCGCGCTCGCTGCTGGCATTGCCGCGCCACGGCTCGGCCTCGGCTCCGGTGATCCGCTCGCCGATGAGGCGATCCATGTAGGTGAAGGCGCCCACACCAAAACCGGCCTCGCCCTTGCCGTCAATCATCAGCACGTCGATTTCCGATGCAGTCACAATGCCTAGGCGCAGGTTTTTCCAAGCCACGCTGCCTTGTTCGATGTTGTCGATAACTTGCATTGGCTTATGCCTCGTAGGAGAGAGTTACCGCCGGCACCTTGCCCTGGCGGATCAGGTTGACGACGGCGCGGGCCTGCTCTTCGGTAAGCCCTGCGTTGTAGATCAGCGCCTGCTTGGCGGCGCCCAGCACTTCCAGCACTCTGTTCATGTCGGTGCTGCCGGTGATGCGCGCAGGCTGAGCGGCTGACACTGCTGGCGCAGGTTGGCGCGCTGGCGCCGAGTAGAGGCCGCCAAGCGCCTCCAGATCGCCGCTTTCGTCGAACTCGTCAGCGCCAAGGTGCTGCGGGGGCACTTCGTTGGTGGCTGGCTGTAGTACCTGGGCGACCTCCAGCTCTTGGGCCTGGGCCTGGGCTTGCTCTGCCTCGGCAGCCTTGCGGCGCTCTTCGTCCTGCGCTTTCAGGCGGCGCAGCTCGGCCAGTTCAGCCTGGTCGCGGTCGAACTGCTCGCGCGATGCCAGCTTCTCGCGCAGCAGCTCGATGGATGCAGCCTTGGTGCGGTGCGCCTCGGCTTCGTACTCCTGCCAGCTCTCGTCGATCACCACGGCTTCAACGGCCTGCAGCTTGGCGCGGATCGCGTCAGCCGGCATGCCCTCGGTGCTGGTGTTTTTCAGGCTGCGTAGGTCGGCCTCGATCTTCTCCTTGCGACGCTTCTCTGCATCCTCCCACTCGGTCACGGGGCGGCGGATTTCCTCGGCCAGCGCCTCCAGCTCTTCGCGCATCGACTTGCGGTTGGCGTCGATCTGCTTGGGCAGCTCTTTGAGCTTGGCGACCACCTGCTTGCCCAGGTCATCCAGCGCGGTTTTGCTGCGGGTGACGGAGTAGGCGAGGCTGGCGCACTCGGTACGGCCTTTGTTCGTGCTCACATCGAACACGCGGCCTTCCGTTTCGGCGCGAATGGCCGCTATGAACGGGGCCAGTCCATTGTCCTGGGTGAATACAGCCTGGGCGGCGGCAGCCTCGGGCAGAGTGATGAGCAGCTTGTTGGCGGTAGCGGCGGCAGCAGTCATTGCTGTTCTCCTTGCTGGGCGTTCAGATGGTCTTGGTAGCGTTGGGCGTTGCGCTCGATGCTGGCCATCATCGGGTCGAAGTCATCGGCGGGAATGGCCTGCGGGTCGGGCCAGTCAGCAAGCAGTCGCTCGCGCAGCTTGGGGCCGCACTGGTCGCGCAGGCGGACGAAGCGCGCAGCCTGTACGGGCGTGATGGTGCGGACTGCAGGCTGTTGGCAGGCGCTTTGCCCGTCGTCGTCCTCGCCGGTGGTGGTGATGTTGACCAGGGCGAAGGCCGTGTAACGCTTGCCGTAGGCAACGGAGCTGGCGACGGCCTGCACAGCGTTCTTGCTGCCGGTTGTGTCAGCGGGCAGGAGAATGCTTGTGCGCTCGCTGTGCCCGTAGCGGTGCGAAAGCACGGCCTCGACCTCGATACCTTTTTCGTTGCGCGGGATGCGGAAGGAAAGGGAAAATCCGTGGCGAGCGAGTACCGGCTTGATGGCCTCGTTCACGTCCTCCCACAGGGCGTAGGTGGACTGCACGTCGCCGTTTTTGTTTGTGATGGCGCCGCGTTCGCGGATCACCGGCAGCTCTTGCTGCAGGTTGGCCAGGGCATCGGTGTACGCCTGCTGGGCCTGGCCGGCTTTAAGGCGCTCGTACAGCGCGCCAAGGCGCTCCATCTTGTCGATGTCGCAGTTGGGGTCGGTGGCTGCTCGGCCGATGACCGCCAGAATAGTGCTGGCTTCCTGGGTATCGGCCAGGACGGGTGCCTGCGCAGCGCTGTCCTGGGTCAGGATGGGGGCGTTTTGCATGACTCTCTCCCTGCCGCGCTGCGCGCAGCATGTGAGGTTGGAATAGGGTGGGGTTAGTGGCGGGATTTGCGGGTGTGAATGCTGGCTTTCTCGGCCAAGATGGCGATCACTTCGCGCATCGCTTCGGCTGATTTGCTGCCCTGGTTCCGCACTCGCAACCACTGCAAGCGACTGCTCGGGCCGCGATGCGGGTAGAACACCAGCGAAACACCGGGCTCTCGGTATGTGAAGCACTGCCAGTCGTGGGTAGACCACTGCAGTTCGCCACCACGACCAGAAAGCGCCTTGGCTGCAGCTTTAAACTCAGACGCGAACCGCTTGTGATATTTGCCGGCGTCAGGATCGTTCATGGCTGACTCCAGATAGGAATAGGGTGGGGATGGCCGGTCGCTAGCCGGCATGGTGAGAAAGCTGCGTACTGAGGCAGGTGTGACCAGCTTCAGCTGCCCGGATCGCTAGATCCCCTGCATCCCCATAGAAGCCGCTTACGGCGGCGAGTCGCCCCGTTTCCATGCCGGGGCCGCTGTCGTTGGGGTCAGCGGTTTACTGGAAGCGGATCACGCAGAGCGCGCCGCTGATGTAGGTGAAGCCGCCAGCGGTGTAGCCGTAGCGGGCGGCCAGGGCGCGGGCTTCGGCAATGGTCTTGCCGGCGAACTCTTGGGGCTTGTTCATGCGTCTGTCTCCAGTGACAGCAGGCGCTCACCCAGCTTGATGCGGGCGGGCACCTGATCCTTGTGAATGCCGACCAGATCGGCGATTGCTTGCAGCGACATGCCTTCTTTCCGCAGTCGCGCGCAGCGCTTGGCGAGAGCGTGCGCGCGCTTTTCGGAGCCGTTACCCGGCATGGCTCGGCTCGGGCCGGTACTCCAGGCACTGCAGCTTGCTGATCTGTTCGAGCAGATAGCCGACCTTGCGCTCGCTGGCTTCTCGCGTGGCTGCAATCTCGCGCTCCAGCGTTTCCACCATTGCAGCGGTCGGATCAACGTCGGGCAGAGGCAGGGTTACTTCGACCTGGCCCAGGCAGGCGTAGCCGCTGCTGCCGCCGCCCATGTCGAAGGGGAATAGCGCGTAGATCATTTCGCCCGCTTTCGCTCCCGGCTTGGCGTGCAGGTACGGGGTGAGGGTGATTTGCTTATCGCTCATGCTCTGTTCTCCAGTTGGGTTTCAACCATCGCCTCGGCCAGCTTGGCGAGGGGGTCATGGAAGCGGTCGGCCAGCTCGATGGCCTTGTCGGTGTCACGGGCCAGCAGGGCGACGACGATCTGCGCCACCAGATGCTCGCTGTCCTTGTCGGCAATCAGTTCATCCGCGCGGCTGGCGAAGTCCGTCATGCCTCGGTGAGGCAGAAAGCTGATCCCGTCAGCGTCCCAGCCGATCAGGAGCTGTCCGGCCTGCTCGTCGATGTATTCGGAACGCCCGTCATCTTCCGGCGGCAGGGCGTTGTCCCAAGCGGCTTGGCCAGCCGCGAAGGCTCGGGCATTGCGTAGTGCAAGACTCATAGTTGTGATCCTCGCTATTCGCGTGCATAGGTCGCCGCCCTGACCGGAAGCAGACACTTCCGCAAGGTCAGCCGAACAAGGCGGCGACGTATGAAGGCGGGGAGAAAAAGAGCCCCGGTGTGAGCGGGGCAAATGCCGATGAAGGAGTCGATGCGGGGAACGCATCGGGGAGTGATCTGGCCGGCGCTGATCCCCGGCTTCGCGGCGTGCGAACCGCCTCCATGCACCTGTGGTTGGGCACATCAGCCTGTGCGTTCAGATCACTCTCCGATCCGCCCTCGCGGGTGGTCGGCCTGCATTCGGCGCCGTGCAGGTCGGCATGTGGCGTTAGCGCGCCAGCCTGGTCGCTTGCTAGCCGGGCCACCTTGGGTAAGAAGGAACTCCCGGCATCGCTCTTTCGGCCAGCGTGCCTCGACCGCCTCTCGTTCACCGGGCTACCGGCGTCCCGCGAGAGGGCGGGGTGTCAGGCGAACATGCATGCGCACTGTGATGGAGAATGCCCCGGCGAACCGGGGCGGGTGGTTAGTGGCCGTGCGGGCTGTTAGCCCGGTCGGTGTAATACTCGGTGACGGCATCAGTTTTTGCGCAGCGATGGCGGTCGCGCATATCTAAGCCTCCATCAGAAATAATGTCGCTGTACTGCGCAGCACCTAGCTTGCGATGCCCTGCAATAACTTCGCGGGCAGCTTCCTCCAGCCATTCACGCGCGTCCCGCATCGCGCCAGTTTCAATTCCGTTCGGGGCTGCCCTTGCCGCGTCCAGAAACTCCAAGGCGCGAGCCAGTTTCTCGATTGAAGCGCTCATTTCGAGCGCTTCGCAAAAAGAGATTCAGCGGCGTCACGAGTCATTCCGCGCTCGACGTATCGCCACACCCTCCTGATTCCGCCTCGAGTGTGGCGGCAGTAGTTCTCGCACAGCTTCCAGACGCCGAAGGTTTCGCCCTCCTGCTGGATCGAGTAGGTGACGCCTTTGCTGTTCTGTTTGCGAGCTAGGATTCCCATCGTCTGACCCTCCGGGCGTTGTTGGGTGTCAGGCAAACATGCGCACCGTGATGTAACCGTTGCTGGCCACCGTGCGATTCCAGTGGTTGAAGTACACCGCCTTGCCGAACTTCTGCATGGCGGCCTGGCGTACCTTCGCCTCAACGTCCAGCGGGTGCTCGCCAATGTCCGGCAGGGCCAGCCACTGCAGGCTTTTGCCGTCGCTCATGTGTGCGTCGATGTTGAACTGGGCCATCGTCATTCCTCCCGTTTGATTCCAGAACACCCTGTCTCCAAGGTGCTCCAGTAATTCGTCGGTGCTGCTGGGCTCCGTTAAGCCACGGTGGCCTTGGCTGCCTTTCGGCGTTCTAGCTGCACGTCTGCCGGGTTTCCCCACCACTGCCCGTTGCCGCAACTGGCGTCGCATCGGGTGGCTGCACAGCATTGCGACCCTCGATATGGAGGGGCGGCCAGTTCCAGAGCTGGCATGGCGGGCTTTTTAGCTTGATCACCACCGGGTCATGGGCCGGTAAGTCCGCAGGTTCACGTCGGATTGTGTAAAGAGCGGTGCCGGCTTTCGCTGGCTGCCGATTTTGGTCGGCGTGGGAGTGAATATAAATCGGCTTATATATGAGGTCAATAAGCCGCCTTATGTTTTTTTGGGCGTGACTGCTATCGGGACAGAAACGAGAAAGCCCGGCGCGTGCCAGGCTTTAGTGGGGAGGGCGGAGAGTTGTTGTGGCTATATCGAACTCATCGGAGCAAGCCAATGAGTAGCGGTAGCGCGAAGAAGCCAATAAAGGAATAACGCAACATGAAGTCCCTTCGTAGCGTTGCGAACGTAAAGCGCGCTCAGAAGATGGGCGGCAGCTTGGCCTCGATGACCTGGCCAATGAGCCGCACATTGTCTGTGATCGGAATGATGGGGAATGCTTGGTTGAGGGGCTGCAGCAGCTCGACCCCGGCATCACGCACAAACTGTTTGAACGTGGTTTCCCCCGTGTCCAATAGCTTGGCGATGTAATACTTGCCGCTGACCAGATCGAAGCCCTCGGGGCGCACCAGAATGCGCATGCCTGGGGTGAAGGTCGGTAGCATGGAGTTGCCCTTGACCTCCAGCCAATAGCCATGTGGCCCAGCGTTTTCAGTAGATAGCAGCCACTCATCGGCGCTGCCTGGTGCAAAGTTGTCACATGATTCTTGCCAGCTTCCCGCTGCCACCCAACTAATCAATGGGTACTCCTTGGCTAAGCGATGGGGTTGTTGAATTTCCACGACATTGGCGTGGCTCTCGTTTAAATCGTCCCACGGCTTCTGCAGGTTCATAGAACCGTCGCCCTTGATATGGCTTGGCACCATCACACCTTCCCCGGTAGCAAGCCATAAGGCGCTGACCCTGCACGCCTTGGCGATGTGGGCCAGGTAAGCAGTCTTGAGCGTCTTTCCGGTTTCTAACTGGGAAATGAGCGGCTGCTCAACTTTGGCAGCATCGGCGAGCTGCTTCTGAGTGAGCGTTGCGTATTTTCTGGCCGCCTTGATGCGGTGAGCGAGAGTATCCATGGGGCGAATGTATTAGCGCACTTATGCGCTTGCAAAAAAGTCTCCTTATTCTGTACTGTATAAACCTGCTTATAGAGGGCTTTCACCATGAGCACCACCGTACAGGGTTTGATCAGTCACTTCGGCGATCAGGTCAAGACCGCAAAGGCGCTTGGCGTTACGCAGTCAGCTGTCTCGCAATGGCTTTCTGGCTCATCGCGGATGAGTGCGCTGGTTGCTGTCCGAGCGGAGGCCGTAACTGAGGGCGCATTCAAAGCCGCTGATCTGTGCCCGGCTATCAGCCAGCCGACCACGGCGGCTTGAGGCCATTCCAGATGAGTCAGCGCGAATTAGCCAGCAAGAACGAAGCGGCCATCTTGCGCGCACTTGCTGGCGTTGGGCAGAAGCGCGTGGCGGAAGGGCTGGGCATCAGCGAAAGCGCAGTGAGCCGCATGAAGTCGGGTGGTGAACTGGCGAAGACCGCTGAGCTGCTGGCTGCGCTCGGGCTGGAACTGCACGAGGTCGGCAGCCTGCACATGCGCAAAGAAGTAGCCGAGTCGCTGCGCGTGCTGGCAGCGCTCGGTCTGGAGCTGTCACCAGAGCTGATGACGGAAAAGAAGTAGGCAAGAAAAAGCCCGGATCTGCTGGGGAGCGGCCGGGCTTTCACTTACATAGTCGGAGGGGAGTATGCCGAACGAAAATCCCAATCTCAAGACCAGTAACACCCAGCGGGCCATGATCCGTCGCCACTTGGAGGCGGGCAACTCTCTCACTGCTCTGCAGGCGCTCAATCACTACGGTTGCGCCAGGCTGGCTTCGCGCATCGACGAGCTGCGCCAGGCTGGCATGAATATCGAAACCCACTGGCTGCAGGTGCAGAACCGCCAGGGCAAGTTGGTGCGCGTGGCCGAGTACCGACTGGCCGCCAACGATGCCGCTCAGGCCGGGGTGGTGGCGTGAGCACAGTCATCATGTCGCAGTGCTGGCCGTTGCAGGGCATGACCGCTGCACAGAAGGCCGTACTGATTTCCCTGGCCGATCAAGCCAATGACGAGGGCGTGTGCTGGCCAAGCGTCGGCAGCATCGCCAAGCGCACCTGTTTGTCGAGCCGTGCCGTGCAGGAGGCGATTGCCTGGCTGCATGAGGCGCGCATTGTGCAGCGCGAATACCGCACCAATTCCAGCACCTACTACACCGTCGTGCCGGAGCGTTACGAGCCGCAGGCTGCCGCACCGAAGCGCCGTCGCCGCAAGCACCCGACAGAGGAAGGGGCGAACGGGGCGCAGGGGGTGAACCAGGCGCACCCCCTGAACCAGGCGCAGGAGGGGGGTGAACCAGGCGCAGGGGGGGGGGTGAACCAGGCGCAGGGGAGGGGTGAACCAGGCGCACCCAGAACCGTAATAGAACCATCAGTTGAACCGTCAGGAGAACCGCCATCTTGTTTGCCGGCCGTCCCGGCCAGCCCGGCAAAGGGCAGGTCGAAGGATGAAGCTGAGCAGGCAAGGCAGGAAGCCTGCCGAGAAATCTGGTCGGCCTATTCAGCCGCCTACGAAGCCCGCTATCAAACCCTGCCGATCCGCAACGCCAAGGTGAACCGCAACGTCAACGACCTACTGAAACGCCTGGGCGGTGAAGCGGCCGCGGTGGCGGCGTTCTACGTCGGGATCGAGGACAGCTATCTGATCCGCACCTGCCACGACTTCGGCAACCTGCTGAGCAAGGCCGAGGCATACCGGACGCAGTGGGCCACGAACCTGCAGATGACTGGCAGCAAAGCCCGGCAGATGGAAAAGACCAAGGCGAATGTCAGCGCCCTAGAGCAAGCCCTTGCTGAGCAACGGGCAAGGAGGGAGTCGAATGCTTAACGCCATGCAACAGGACAATCTGCTGGTGGCGCTGTTCGCTACCGCCGAGCTGATTGGCCAGGAGCTGAGTGCCCCGGCCGCGCAGATGATGGTGCAGGACTTGAGCGACTACAGCGAGGACGTGGTAACGCGCGCCCTGCAGGCGTGTCGTCGAGAGTTGACGGGCAAGCTGACACTGGCGGCCATCCTGCAGCGCGTTCATGTCGAAGACGGCCGCCCAGGTCGTGACGAAGCATGGGCAATCGCGCTGCAGGCTGGTGATGAGTGCGACACCGTGGTGCTGACCAGCGAAATCATGGCAGCTCTGCAGGTTGCCCGGCCAATTCTGGCGGCCCGCGACAAGGTGGGCGCCCGTATGGCCTTCCTGAACGCCTACGACCGCCTGACCGATCAGGCTCGCCAGGAGGCGCAGCCGGTCAAG
Organism: Pseudomonas sp. zbq_18; assembly: GCF_043102245.1. Classification (NCBI taxonomy): domain Bacteria; kingdom Pseudomonadati; phylum Pseudomonadota; class Gammaproteobacteria; order Pseudomonadales; family Pseudomonadaceae; genus Pseudomonas; species Pseudomonas sp. zbq_18. Next base: position 43,438 of record NZ_JBICIT010000010.1, read on the forward strand.
TGGGAGGTATCGCTGGGCTTCGACCCTGATCTGCGCATCCGCGCCATCGAGCAAGCGCGCAATCTAGGTCGCCTGCCGGCAGCGGAGGCCAGTCGCCTGTTGCTGCAGTACGCCCAGGAAGCACCGAGCCCGAACGGCCTGGCTATCGCCGGCCTCCTGACCGGTAACAGCTCGAAGCCTGATCCGCAAACCCGCGAGAAGCTGCGCGCTATCCGTGATGGGCTGCAAGGCCGTCGTCGGCGCAAGGACATTCAAGCGCGCTGGGATGCGCGCAAGGAGCGCAGGGCTCTAGCCAAGCTAAAGGCGGAGGCTGTCGCGGCCATAGCTGAGCAGGAGGCGCACACATGAGCGAGGTCGTGAAGTCCTGCTGGCTGGTGATCCTGCCCTGGAAGTCGTTTTACATGGTCGGCGAGCAATGCACCCAGGACGAGGCGCTGGCGCATGTGCGCGGCATTTGGCACCACGCGGAGGTCGAGTGATGGGCGAGGTCATCAAACTCAAGAGCCGGCACTTCTTCGCGCCTGGCGTCAATCGCATCCGCGATGTGTGCCGACTGGCATACCTGTTCGCCACCGAGCTGGCGCCACACGGCGCCGTCGAAGTCATCGTGCGACCAGTGAAGAGCCGCCGCACCCTGGAGCAGAACGCCAAGCTGTGGGCGATGCTCGGCGACATCGCCCGGCAAGTGCCGTGGGCGGTAAATGGAGTGATGCAGCACCTTGATGCCGAGGACTGGAAAAACATCATGACCGCCACCGTGCGCCAGGAGGTGCGTATGGCGGCCGGGATCAATGGCGGCTTTGTCCTGCTGGGCGTGAGCACCAAGCGCATGAGCGTGGCCGAACTGGGGGAGCTGATCGAGTTCATGTATGCGTTCGGCGCCGACCAGGGCGTCAAGTGGGGCGAACCCAAAGGCGCAATGCCCGAGCAGTGGGAGGTGGCAGCGTGAGCAATTTTCTGTTCTGCATCTTGAAAGCGGTTGCACTGGCCGCGGTGCTGGGTGTCAGCCATGCGCCGGCGATCCTGCCAACACGTCGCCGTGCCTTCGAGACGAGCTACGACTTGAACCGCGGCCTGCCCGATCCCGGCAAATGCCAGGAGCGCGCACTGCGCAAGCTGGCACGCAAACAGCGGTTGCGCTGCCTGCAGGCCCAGGCCGCGAAAGGTGGCCGCACATGACTCAGGCAATCAAGTGGCGCCCAAAGCGCGACGCCGATGGCAACATCAAGCCAGGCTGCTGGGAAACCAGCGCCGGCTACACGGTGGCCGAGTTCCGCACGCCAGAAGTTACCTACGGGATCACGCGCCCAGGCGGTAAGGCGCCGAGCCTCTACACGCCCGACCGCCTGCAGGTGGCCAAGCTGATCGACGCGGACGAGAGGGCGAGAGCATGACCCTGGCCACCCGTAAGCCCCTGAAAGCCCTGAGCGGCAAGTCGAAGAAGTGCGCCGTGCGTGCCTGCCGCAAGCCGTTCGTACCGGCGCAGCCCTTCCAGTCGTGGTGCAGCCCGGAGTGTGGCGTGCAGATCGCCCGCGACAAGCAGCAGAAGGAGCGCACCGCCCTTGCCAAGATTGAGCGCAAAGCCATCAAGGCCCGCAAGGAACAGCTCAAGGGCCGCGCCGAGTACATGAAGGAGGCGCAGCAGGCTTTCAACGCCTGGGTGCGCGAGCGTGACTACGGACAGCCGTGCATCAGTTGCGGCACTACCGCGAACGTGCAGTACGCGGCCGGGCATTACCGAACCACCCAGGCATGCCCCGAATTGCGCTTCGAGCCACTGAACGTGCATGTGCAGTGCAACCGAAACTGCAACATGGGCAAGTCCGGCAACCTCATCGAGTACCGCATCGGCCTGATAGCCAAGATCGGCGCCGACGCTGTGGCCTGGCTGGAAGCCCCGCACGCGCCCAAGCGTTACAGCATCGACGACCTGAAACAGATCAAGGAGAAGTACAGCGCCCTGGCGCGGGAGCTGAAAAAGGCGCGAGAGCAGCATGGGTGACGAGGTTTTCCGTCGCTGGCTGGAAGAGCAGTGGCAGCAGTTGCAAGAGGCAGGGCTTATCATTGGCGAAAGGGGAGCGAACAATGGCTGACGGCAAATCATCGACGCAGATCGTGCTGGACGCGGTGCGCGAACTCCAGGGGCTTGGTCAGGTCGCCACGCGCGAGACGGTACAGTGCATGACCGGGCTGAAAATGGGCATCGTTGACGACCGCCTCAAGCATCTGGTCGGCGAGGACTTCATCCGTCGCGCCGGCCGCGGCCTATACGTCGTGGCGCTCAAGCCGGACAACGCCCGCCCGATCAGCCAGACCAGGCTGCCCGATGGTACTGTCGTGCTGGACATTGGCGACGAGGTGCTACACCTGACCCCGACCGAGGCCCGCGCACTGGGCGGCATGCTGGCCGGTGCTGCGGTGCAGGCCGCGCAGATCGAGCTGGGCCACCAGGCCACCGTCGTCAACGCCGAACTGGCCCTGAAAGTGCGCCGCCTCGAAAGCACCGTAGACGCCATGCGCCGAGAGCTGCGCATGACCGACACCCCCCAGCTCACCCTGCTGGACGTATGCCAGGCGAATGCGTGAGACTTGATAACCCACAGGAGAAGCAGATGAAGCCCATCACGTTCGCCGATCTGCAGGAGGCCAAAGAGGCAATTGCCAAGCATCAGGCAGCGCTAGAGGAACTGGACGCCTGCCGTCGCCTGCTGATCGCTGTGTACGACAAGCTGCATACGGGCGACCTGCCCAGCGACCTGCACAACACGATGGAAGAGTACGTCGAGGCCATTAGGTCCATGTATTCGGAACGGCCCAAGTAGACCCCTGTTGTTAATTGGCTATCCGGCATGGATGCCGGCCTTGTGAGGGAAATGCGGTGGAAGATCGTGAATTGCTGGAGCTGGCGGCGAAGGCTGCAGGTGAGGTCGGTGAGTACCGAACCGAAGAGATACATACCTCTATCGGCTGGGAAAAGATCAGCGCGATACACCGGCCAGATGGTGATGGTTGGTGGAACCCACTCACCGACGACGGCGACGCGCTGCGGCTGGCGGTGGCACTCAACCTGCAGGTTACTCCAGGCACATATCGCGGCGACGAGGCGTCTGCCTTTCGCGCGGGATATGGCGAGGCTCATGAGTACGTCCATTACCAACAAGACCTTGCCGCAGCACTTCGCCGCGCTATCGTCCGCGTTGCCGCCGAGATAGGTAAGCGGTCAGCCGACCCCCTATAGAGTTAGACCCTTGACCCTGTGCCGGCGACCCTGCCGGCATGGACAAGACCGCCAAGGGCGCAAAGCCCACCCCCACCAAGCGCAAGCCGGCTGCCAAGACCAAGGCGGCCGGTACTGCTGCGCGCACGATAAAGCCCAAGGTCAAGGTCAAAGAGGCCGAGGTCGAGCTAACCCCGCTGCAGGCTCGCTTTGTCGATGAGTACCTCACAGACCTGAATGCCACCCAGGCAGCCATAAGGGCTGGTTACAGCGAGAAAACCGCGGCTGAAATCGGGTATGAAAACCTGAGAAAACCTCAGATTGTTGCGGCCATTGCAGAAGCGCGCGCTCGCCAGCAGGAACGCACGGAAATTACCGCAGACCGCGTGCTGCGCGAGGCGTGGCACCAGCTCACCGCCGACGCCCGCGAGTTGAGTGCCGTGCATTACAACTGCTGCCGGTATTGCCATGGCCTTGGCGGCAAGTATCAGTGGCGCGACCCGGAGGAATTTGCCGACGCCACGCTGCGCATCGAGGCACTGAACGAAGAGCGACGCGCCGAACACCGGCCGCAGGTGGCGCTACCAACTGACGATGGCGGCTTTGGCTTTGATCGACGCGCTCGACCCAACCCGGAGTGCGCGAACTGTTACGGCGATGGGCAGATTGACGTGCGCATCGGAGATACCCGCAGCCTGAGCCCGGCTGCTCTGGCGCTTTATGCAGGCGTGAAGCAAACCAAGTTCGGTATCGAGGTGCTGACGCACAGCAAAGATGCGGCGATGGAAAAGCTGTTCAAGCACCTGGGCCTGTACGAGAAGGACAACCAGCAGCGCATTGATCCGCTGGCCAGCCTGCTGGAGCGCGTGAGCGGAGGCACGGGTAACGGCTTTGTGCCCGTGGCGCGCGACCCTGAGCACGGCGAGGCGGAAGAATGATCGAGGTGCGCATGCCGCCGACCGCGCTTGTGCCGGCTGCTGAGCAGCGCATTGGCCTGAATCTGCCGCTGCTACCCCTGCCCAGCAACGCCGAGGAACTGGAGCGCTGCCTGAAAGACCCGGAATGGCGGCTATTCAGCGGCTGCCTCTACAAGATCATGGTCAAGGGCGACGATGACGCCGAATCTGACGCGATGGTGCTGCCGTTCAGGCCCAATGCCGCGCAGAAGCGCTTTATCCGTCGCCTCTGGCACCGCAACCTGATCCTGAAAGCACGCCAGCTCGGCTTTACCACGCTGATCGCTGTCATGTGGCTGGATCAAGCCCTGTTCAACAGCGACCAGCGCTGCGGAATCATCGCCCAGGATCGAGAGGCGGCCGAGGCCATCTTTCGGGACAAGGTGCGGTTTGCCTACAACAACCTGCCGCCCGAGATTCGAGAGCGCTTCCCGCTGGCCCGCGACAGCGCCGTCGAGCTGCTGTTTGCCCACAACAACAGCTCTGTGCGCGTGGCCACGTCCATGCGTTCGGGCACTATCCACCGCCTGCACGTCTCCGAGTTTGGGAAAATCTGCGCGAAGTTCCCCGACAAGGCGAAGGAGGTGATGACGGGCTCGATCCCAGCCGTGCCTACCAATGGCGTGCTGGTGATCGAGAGTACGGCCGAGGGCACTGACGGCGATTTCTACAAGCTGTGCGAGCGCGCCGAGAAGCTGCACACCGACAAAGCCATCCTGACCGCGCGCGACTACCGCTTTCACTTCTACGCCTGGTGGCAAGAGCCCAAGTACCGGATGCCAGGCGCCGGCATCGACATTACGGACGCTGAGCACAAGTATTTCGACAAGATCGAGCAGGCCATGGACTGCCGCATCCACATCGAGCAGCGGGCATGGTACGTCGCCACCAAGCGCGCCGACTTTGCCGGCGCCGAAGAACGCATGTGGCAGGAGTACCCGAGTACGCCGAGCGAGGCATTCCAGCAGAGTACCGAGGGCAACTACTACGGCGACGACATGCTTGCGCTGCGCCAGCGTGGCGGTATCACCCGCGTGCCGCGACTCGACCTGCCGGTTAATACCTTCTGGGACATAGGCAACAGCGACGGCTGCGCGATCTGGTTCCACCAAGAGCTGCGCGGCGAAGATCGGTTCATCGGCTACTACGAAGAACACGGCAAAGACCTCAATCACTACGCCACGGAGCTGCAGAAGCTCGGCTTTTTGTTTGGCGCCCACTACCTACCGCACGACGCAGCGCACAAGCGCCTGAGTGACTACAACCGCAGCACCAAGGAAATGCTGGAAGGGCTCATGCCCGGCCAGCGGTTTTTCGTGGTGCCTCGCATCAGCGCTTTGATGACCGGCATTCAGCAGACCCGCAAGCACATGAAGGGCGCCTTCATCGACGAGCAAGGGTGCGCGACCGGCATTAAACGGCTGGATGGGTACAAAAAGAAATTCAACCGCGCCGAAAGCCGCTACCTCGACGATGAGCCGAACAAGGCCAACGGCTGTAGCGAAGGCGCCGATGCTTTCCGGCAGTGGGCGCAAGCCAAAGAACTGGGAATGATCGGGAACAACAGCGCGCAAACCTACACCGAATCCCCGCCGCCTGACTGGCGCACATGAGGACGCCGTTTATGTACGACACAGACCTGATCGACGATGACCTGGCCGAGGGCGAAGGTGAAGCAGCGGTAGAGCGTGATCCTCTGGCGCTGACCGAGGCCGAGTACCGCGAAATCATCGAGGAAATCGAGAACCAGCCCGCGTGGCGAGCTACGGCCGACAAGGAAATGGACTACGCCGACGGCAACCAGCTCGACAGCGAGCTACTGGCCCGGCAAAAGGCGCTCGGCATCCCGCCCGCCGTCGAGGATCTGATCGGCCCGGCTCTGCTCAGCATCCAGGGCTACGAGAGCACCACGCGCACCGACTGGCGCGTGACACCGGACGGTGACGTAGGCGGGCAAGACGTGGCCGATGCGCTCAACTACCGGCTCAACCAGGCCGAGCGTCACTCCAAGGCTGACCGCGCCTGTAGCGAGGCGTTCCGCCCGCAGATCGCCGTCGGCCTGGGCTGGGCCGAGGTTAAGCGCGAGTCTGACCCGACCAAGTATGCGTATCGTTGCCAGGCAGTGCATCGCAACGAAATCCATTGGGACATGACGTGCGAGGAAGCAGACCTTTCAGATGCTCGCTGGCTGCGCCGGCAGCGCTGGGTGCGGCCGAATGTGCTGGCTATGATGTTTCCGGCGCACCGCGAGCTTATCGAGCGCATCAGCACGCATGGCCCGACGTGGTATGACAACTACCTGGGCGGATTGGATGGCGGCACTTCCACTGGCTTGCGCAACGCCTGGGCGACGGCCCGCGCAAGCACCATCGCCGAGGATCGCTGGTTCAATCCGACCTCGAAAAAGGTGTGCATTGCCGAGTTGTGGTATCGCCGCTGGGTGCAGGTTGGCTTTATCACGGCGCCGAATGGCCGCGTAGTCGAGTACGACGAAAGCAACCTGGCTCATCAGCTGGCGCTGGCATCAGGCGCAGGTAAGTATCGTGTTGCAGTGGTCAGTCGTGTGCGCCGCAGTTACTGGCTTGGCCCTTACTGTCTGGATGACGCCCCGACGCCCTACACCCATAGCCACTATCCGTATGTCCCGTTCTGGGGCTTCCGCGAAGACTCCACTAAGGTGCCGTTTGGCTATGTGCGGTCGATGATCTACCCGCAGGACAGCCTCAACAGCGGCATCAGCAAGCTGCGCTGGGGCATGAGCGCCGTGCGCACCGAGCGCACCAAGGGTGCGGTGGCCATGACTGACGCGCAGTTCCGTCAGCAGGTATCGCGCATCGACGCCGACATTGTGCTCGACCCGCAGGCCATGGCGCAGCAGGGCGCGCGCTTCGAGGTAAAGCGTGACTTCACCCTGAACAACCAGCAATTCCAGATGATGCAGGACAACCGCGCAGCGATTCAGCGCGTGTCGTCCGTCACCAGCGGGTTTATGGGCAAGGAGGGCACGGCCACGTCAGGCCGGCAGGAGCAAATCCAGGTCGAGCAGAGCAATCAGAGCCTGGGCGTCATCATGGACAACTTCCGCGCCGCCCGTGCGCAGATGGGAGAGCTGCTGCTGGCGATGATCGTCGAGGACATGGGTAGCGAGCCGCATACCATCGTGATCGAAGGCGATGCGGTGCGCGATGATCGCACCGTGCAGATCAACAAGCCTGAGCAGAGTGAGGACGGCATTGACTACCTGAGCAATGACCTGCAGCGCACGCGCCTCAAGGTGGCCCTGGAGGACGTACCGAGCACCAACAGCTACCGCGGCCAGCAGCTCAGCGCGCTGTCGGAGGCGGTCAAGTCGCTGCCGCCGCAGTACCAGGCCGCCGTGCTGCCTTACATGGTCAGTCTCATGGACGTACCGTTCAAACGCGATATTGTCGAGGCCATCCGCAACGCCAGCGCACAGGACACGCCCGAACAGGTCGAGGCCAAGGTCAAGCAGGCCGTGGCTGACGCCCTGGCGCAGTCCGGCAACGACCTCAAGGCGCGTGAGCTGGACATCAAAGAGCGCGTGGCCGGCAGTCAGATGCGAGAGAGCGATGCGCGCGCGGTGCAGATCGGCGTTCAGGCAGCATTCTCGGCCATGCAGGCCGGCGCCCAGGTGGCGCAGATGCCGATGATCGCACCCATCGCCGACGAGGTGATGCAGGGCGCTGGCTGGCAACGACCCAATCCAGCCGGCGACGACCCGAACTTCCCGACTCCGCAGGCCGCACCTTTGGCGGTAGATCCTGCTGTGGGTGTGCAGGCAAACACCAGTCCGACCTATCCGCCAGTACCGCAGCAGGCGGGATCGCCGATGCAGGGCATCGAGACGCCCAACCCTGGCGACAACCTACCCCCTGGCGCGTGATGCGCCCCTGAGCCCGCCGCGAGCGGGCTTTTTTTCGCCCGCAGCAAAGTGAGCCCGAGTCACTTTGCCCGGCCATGGCCTGCTGGTGACCCCCTGTAGGGTTCGATCAAAACCCATTGCCTTTCGACACTGCACGCCAAGTCGGGCACGCGCCCGACGATGCGCAGGGCGGTAACGCCCGGCCCCTCGCTGAAACCCTTGCGGCCACGGCGATATGTGGCGGGACAGGCATGGACAAGATCGACCAGTTTTTTGAGCAGGAAGGTATAGACGGCAGGCTTACCCCGGAGCAGGCCGCTCAGCTTATGGCGCTGAGCGCACAGGGCGATACCGACGTTTCGTCGTCGGAAAACGGTGGCGCGCCCGAAGCCACCCCCGAACCGGAAGCTAAGCAGGCCGAGGCACAGGACGCCACGAGCACCACCGACCCCGAATCGGCTGACGAGCCCGACGACGCCGTTGTCGTGGCCAAGGATGGGAAAACCATCATCCCCTACGCAACGCTGAAAGCCGAGCGCACGGAGAAGCAGCAGTGGAAGGGGCAGGCCACCGAGTACCAGGCCCAGCTAGAAGCTGCCCAACAGGAGATTGCCGAACTCAAGGCGCAGGCCCAGGCCCGCGCAGATGCCGGCATCGCCCCGACTGCGACTGACCAGCAACTTGCGACCGCCCAGGCCGCACTGGATGCAGGCGTAGACCCGGCCATCTTCGGTGACTTCTCCGAAGAAGGGTTGGCCAACGGTATCAACCAACTGGCCGAGCAGCGGGTCAAGCCCGTTCTGGCCAAGGTTGACCAGCTGGAGCAGCAGGTCGCCACGCTCCTGAAAGAGCGCGAGCAATCTGCTCAGGCAGCCAATACCAAGACCTTCGCGGAGGCGGTAGCGGCAAAGCATGCCGACTGGCAGGAGGTTGTCGAGAGCGATGCCTTCGACAACTGGGTCAACTCGCAGCCGTCATTCGTGCAGGAGCGGATCAATGCCGTTCTCGACGACGCGACGGTCGAGCAGGCCGTGGAATTGCTCGACGCCTTCAAGGCCACTCAGAAAGCGCCAGCGCCGCAGGCGGGCACCCGCACTGCCGCGCAACAAGTCATCGCCTCAACCAAGGCGCAAGCGCCGGTCAGTCTCTCGGACATTCCAGGGGCTGCCGGAGGTGCTGCGTCCGAGTTCGAGGTGCTGGCCTCCCTAAGTCCCAACGATCTTTCCGCGCGGCTCAATTCGATGCCGCAGGAAAAGGTCGAGGCATTTCTGAATTGGCGCATGTAAGCGCCGACCCGTCACATTAGGAGATAGCCATGAGCGCTAAAACCAATACCCCAGCAGGTGACGCTAACGCGATGCTGGTTCAGGCCGCTGGCCTGTTCGCCCTGTGTCAGGGCCGCAAGTCGGTGATCAACCGCCTGACCGCCCCGATGCCCGACGGCACCAAGGACGCCGAGCAGAAGATCAAGGCCGAGTCGGAAAACACCTACATGCCCATTGTGCAGGCCAAAGACCTGACCCGCGGCAAGGGCGACGAGGTGAAATTCCACTTCCTGCAGCCGGACAACGCTTTCCCGATCATGGGCAGCGAGTACGCCGAGGGTAAGGGCACCGGTTTCAAGATCGGCTCCGACACCCTGCGTGTGAACCAGGCTCGCTTCCCCATCGACATGGGCGCGCAGATGGATCAGATCCGCAGCCCGTATGACCTGCGCCGCCTTGGTCGCCCGAAAGCCAAGTTCTACATGGATCACTACATCGACCAGAGCCAGCTGATCCAGATGGCCGGTGCGCGTGGCTTCCATTACAACAAGGAGTGGATGGTGCCGCTGGCTGCTGATGACCGCTTTGCGGAAATCATGGTCAACCGCGTCAAGGCGCCGACCAAGAACCGCCACTATGTCGCCGACGGCGGCGCCCTGACTGGCGTGATCCCCAACGCGGGCGACCTGACCATCACCACCACCGACCTGCTCGACGTGGACGTGGTGGACTCCATCGCCACGCTGGTGGATCAGATGGAACTGCCGCCGCCGCCGGTCAAGTTCATGGGTGACGAGGCCGCCGAGGACAGCCCGCTGCGCGTGCTGCTGTGCTCGCCGGCTCAGTACAACGCCTTCGCCAAGCAGGAGAAATTCCGTAGCTGGCAGGCCGCTGCCCTGAACCGCGCTGCCAACGCCAAGAACCACCCGATCTTCCGTGTCGATGCTGGTATCTGGTCGAACATGCTGATCATCAAAATGCCGAAGCCGATCCGCTTCTACGCGGGTGACGCGATCCAGTATTGCGCCGCCTACGACAGCGAGGCCGAGTCTCAGGTGTTGGTGCCGGCTTCCTTCGGCACCACCCATGCCGTTGACCGCGCCCTGCTGCTCGGCGGCCAGGCGCTGGCGCAAGCCTGGGGCAGTGCTGGCCAGTCCGGCATGCCGTTCTTCTGGTCGGAGAAGGACATGGATCACGGCGACAAGCTGGAGCTGCTGATCGGCGCGATCCTCGGTGCCAGCAAGATCCGCTGGGGCGTGGAGGCTACCAACGGCCTGCAGTACACCGACCACGGCGTCATCGCCATCGACTCGGCAGTGCCGATCATCGGCGCTCGCATGTAACTCACACGGGGGCAGCTTCGGCCGCCCCCAACGCCTAATGCGATAGGAGAGACACTATGTCTACTGCAAAGATCCAACCGCGCGGCGGTCAGTTCGGCGGCGCTGCACGCTACGGCAACCTGACCACCCTGCGCTACACCCTGGAAACCAACGCCTCGGGCGTACCGGCCAACAGCCAGCAGGCAACTGCCCTGCAGATCAACGACGTGGTGCAGTTCGAGTACCCGCTGCCAGCCGGCTTCCTGATCGAGGACGTGCAAGTCATCGTCTCCGATCACTTCGGCGCCTCCGTGACCGGCGACCTGGGCTTTGCCTATGCCGACGGCGTGGACGACGCCAGCTTGCCGCAGAGCGCCACTGCGTTCGGTTCCGCCCTGGCCCTGTCGGCTGCTGCGCGCCTGCGCACCACGGCTGCCAGCAAGCTCAAGGCACTGCCGAAAGACGCCTACCTGATCCTGACCATCAAGGGCGCTGCTGTGGCCCAGGTTGGTGTGGCCCAGGTAGTCGTGCATGGCGAGCGCCAAGGCAAGTAAGCCCTCGGGATAGCCGGCCAAGCGCCGGCTTTCCTACCTCATTCCTACAAGGGATCGCCCGATGAAACCCATCTACATCGCGCAGCTTGCGCACGCTATCAACGCCGCGTATTGCCTGAGCCTGGGCGATACCAGTCAGCCGACTTGGGACGATGCGCCCGAGTGGCAGCAGCAGTCCGCCTTGGCCGGCGTGGAAATGCACCTGGCCAACCCCGACGCCACCCCTGAGCAGAGCCACGAAAGCTGGCTGGCGCAGAAAGTTGCCGACGGCTGGACGTATGGCGAGGTCAAGGACGAGGCCGCCAAGACGCACCCGTGCTGCCTGCCCTATGCTGAGCTGCCGGCTGAGCAGAAGGCCAAGGACTACTTGTTCCGCGCAGTGGTACATGCGACCAAGCACCTACCTGACCCGCAGGACGTTCAGGCGTTGCGTGAGCAGATCGCAGCCCTGCAGGTCGCCGCGGCGAACCAGGGCGAGCGTGGCGAGGTAGTGCTTGCCGGCGTGGCCGTCCAGTACATCGGCCACAAGCCGAGCTATACCGACCGCCTGTACAAGAGCGGCCTAGAGTTCGCGCAGGGCGAGGTCAAGGTGTTGCCGGCCGTGCTGGCGCGCCAGTTCCTGCGCCACGCCGACCTGTTCCAGAAAGCCAGCGCTGAGCAGGCTGCCGCCGCTGATCCGGCGCAGACCGCCACCATCGCCCAGGCACTGACCACCCAGGCCCGCGAGGACGTGGAGGCAGAGAAGCGCGAGCAAGACCTGGCTGACCTGCATCAACAGATCAGCACCATGGGCCTTGAAGCGCTCAACGAGCTGGGTAGTCGCTACGGCCTCAAGTTTGCCAAGAACAAGGGGCTGGACAAAGCGCGCGCCGAACTGAGCAACAAGGTCAATCTGCTCGGGGTGCTGTAAATGACCCTCGATGAGTTGGAAAAGGACTTCCGCACCCAGGCCCAGGATGAAGTCGCGCCGTATCTCTTCGACAAGGTGCGAGTGGCTGCCTGGCTCATCGAGGCTGAGCAGGAGGCGTGCATTCGTGGGCGCCTGCTGCATGAGTCTGATGATGCTACGGTCTGCGAGGTGCCAGTCTCGGCAGGGCAGAGCAGCTACAAGCTGCACCCGGCTTTGTACGAAATCGACCATCTGAGGCTGCTCCTGCCCGGTTGTACCGAGCGCCGCGCGGTAAAGCTGGTTTCGCAGGAGTGGCTTAACGAGCACCTGAATGGCTGGCGTGATCGTTCAGGCGCACCCGAGTATGCGATCCAGAACGACACTAGCCTGCGTCTGGTGCCCAAGCCTGACGCGGACGGGAGCTTGCTGCTTGAGGGCTATCGCCTGCCTCTGCGCGGGCTGAGCACTTCTGGCACTTCGAAGCCCGAAATCCATACCGCCCACCATCGGCACTTGGTTCACTGGGCTCTCTTTCGTGCGTTCAGCACCCCAGACCCGGAAATGTTTGACCAGAACCGCGCTGCACTGTCCGAACGCATCTTCACTGCCTACTTTGGCGAGCGCCCTGATGCCGACCTTCGCCGGCTCACTCAGGAAGACGGCCCGCATCACAACAAGGCTTGGGTGTAACCCCCTGTAGGGTTCGCTGGCTCTTCTGCTGGCTCATAGCATCCCGTTCAAGCATTTGGCCGGCACGGGAGAACGGCATGGCACAGCAGGTCAATGAGGGCGTCGTAGACGCTGTTGTCGTTTCGGTCACCAATAAGGGAATGATCGGCGGGGCGATTGCCGGCCTGTATGGCTGGTTCGTCCAGATCAACTGGCTCGGCCTGAGCGGTGTCCTGATTGCCCTTATCGGCCTTGCCGCCAATATCTATTTCCAGCATCGCCGCGATAAGCGTGAGGCTGACGAAAGCGCAGCACGAATCGCAGCCCTGCGCGATCAGTGCGAAATGCCATGAACCGCACGCGCACTCTGGTCGCAGCCATGGCGATGAGCCTTGCAGGCTTCACTGCCTGGCAGGCATCCGAAGGTTTTACCCCCGGCCCTGTGATTCCGACCAAGGGCGACGTACCCACCATTGGCTACGGCTCGACCCGCTACGAGGACGGCACACCCGTCACCCTGGCAGACCCACCGATCACCCGCGACCGCGCCGAGTACCTGGCGCGCGCACTGCACGACGAGGAAGAGCAGCGATTCCGCGCCTCTCTGCCTGGTGTGAAGCTGTTTCAAGAGGAATACGACCTCTACCTCGACTTCTCCGGCCAGTACGGCGGCGCCAACTGGCGCAAGTCATCCATGCGCCGGCACCTGCTGGCCGGCGAGTACACCAAGGCTTGTGACGCGCTGCTGCAGTGGCGCAAGGCCGCCGGCTACGACTGCTCAACGCTGGTGAATGGCCAGCCCAACAAGCGCTGCTGGGGTGTGTGGACGCGCCAGCTTGAGCGCCACGCCAAGTGCTGGAGCGTGCAATGACCCGCCTTCTACTGATTGCCGGCACCGCCCTGGGCCTGCTGCTGCTCGCCGCGCTCTGGCGCCTCGATCACGTCACCAGTGAGCGTGACGCAGCTGTGACGCAGCGTGACGAAGCGACCAGTAAGGCGGCGTCACTGCGCGTCACCTTGCGTCTCCAGCGCGAGCTGGCCGCCGACCAGGCCGCCATCGAAACCACCTACCTGCAGGAGAAACAACGTGCCGAAGACTATGCCGAGAGCCTGCGCCGCTGCCTTGCTGATGGCACTTGCGGGCTGCGAGTCGCTGCCACCTGCGCGCGAGTGGACGGAGCCGGGGCCGCTGCCGGCGAGCCTGATGCAGGAACCCCAGAACTTACTCCCGCTGCTCGACGAGCTTATCCAGCCCTCGTTGCCGGAATCAAAACCCAGCGAGCCCAAATCCTGAGCCTGCAGGAGCAGCTCATCACCCTGCACAGCAAGTGCATGATCGGAGCAACACCATGAACGACCAGGCTATTGAGCAAGAGATCCAGTCCAAGGGGCTGACCGCACCGCGCATCACTCCTGACGACTTGAAGGCGAACATCGCCAGCGAGCATTACTTCACCGGCGCCCAGGGGAGCGACGGCGCAAGCGATCCAATGCACCAGCCGAAGGTGCCAAGCAACAGCCCGCTGCACCTGCTGACCTTCTGCGTTTTGGTGCTGCGCAATGGCTTCACCGTCACTGGTGAGAGCGCCTGTGCTAGCCCGGAGAACTTCGACGCAGAGCTTGGCCGCAAGATCGCGCGGCAGAACGCCGAGGCCAAGGTCTGGCCGCTTATGGGCTACGAGCTGCGCAGCCGTCTGCATGAGCGCGAGCAATTTCTGGACGGGCCTCAGTGCTCGCCAGCGCCTGCCGATTGCCCGCATGCAGCCCCATTCCGCTACTGCCCGCAGTGCGTGGTAAGTCCTTGCCCGGTTGGCCTGGGCCAGGCTGGCGGTGACGGCGTAGTCGGGGACTGAGGGAGTAGGGCGTATGTCCGAGCAGATCGATATGGTCATCACCCGCGGCAAGACCTTCGAGTTTTGCTTCCTGTATGTGGATGAAGAGCCGCGCCAGGTGCTGATCACCGGTATGCCGAGCAAGGTGCCATTGCGCCTGACTGTTCCAGGGCATGGCCTGCCGGATGGCTGGCCATTCTGGGTGTCGTGCGTGAAGGCGCCTGCCGAGCTGAATACGGCCATTCAGTCGGACGATGCTTTCGAGGTGATGTCGGCCGACCCGCACTACGCGAAGTTGGTCGATACCGACACCATCGAAGTACCTGGGGTGGTGGCGCACTGCTGGAAGTCGCTCGCCGGTACCGGCCTGCTGCTGACCATGCCGCCCGTTGACCTGACCGGCTGGCAGTGCCGCGCCCAGGTGCGGGACAAGGTAGGCGGTAACGTGCTGTTCACCTGGCACAGCGACCCAGCCGAGAGCCCTGACGGGGAAATCGAAGTAGACGTGGCCGGGGGCGCCTTTGTGCTCAAGATGGACGCCGCTGTCGCTGCAGCCCTTGAGTGGAAGCGTGGCCTCTATGACGTTGAGGCAATCTCCCCAACCGGCGAGGTATATCCGGTAACGGCTATCAGCCAGGTGACTGTCGAGGATGAGGTGACTGCATGAGGCTGCTTGCCGCTGGTGCGCGTGGTGGCATGGTCACGCTTGGTGCCGTGAGGCGTCCAAGACCTGCAGTGATCGTTGCAGGGCTTCGCGGCCCGGCTGGTGCTGGCGGCGTCGCCAGCTTCAACGGTCGCCTTGGTAACGTCACGCTGACCGGTGCTGACGTGACCACCGCGCTCGGCTACACCCCGCAAGATGGCGGAAGCCTCTCGGCAGTCGCGTTCTCCGGCGCCTACGCGGATCTGCTCGGCGCCCCCCTGATTCCTTCGACGCCGGCTGACATTGGCGCCGCGACGGCTGCCCAGGGCGCTCTGGCAGCCAGTGCTGTGCAGCCCGATACCCTGGACACTGCGCTGGCGCTCAAAGTCGATAAGGTTGCCGGCTATGGGCTAAGCCAGGAGAACTACACCGCAGCCGAAAAGATCAAGCTGGCAGGCTTGGAGGGCAGCCATTTCAAGGGGCTTTTTGCCAGCCTGGCAGCACTTGAGCTGGCATTCCCCAGTGCGGTGGCCGGTGACTATGCCGACGTGGATGCGGGCATCGGAAGCGATACCGTGCGCCATCTGTGGGACGTGGACGATGCCCAGTGGATTGCTGGCGGCAGCGGTAGTCCGCTTACTGCGGCCGACATTAAGACCCTGTACGAGTCCAACCCAGATACCAACGCCTATACCGATGCTGAGCAGACCAAGCTGGGTGGTATCGAGGCTGGCGCCCAGGTCAATGCTGCAGCGGTAAGCCAGGCAGAGGCCGAGGCCGGCACAGGCACGGCGCTACGCAGTTGGACGGTGCAGCGCGTCTGGCAGGCGATTGCCGCCTGGTGGGCTGCCTCGGCGATGAAGACCAAGCTGGACGGTATTGCCACAAACGCCACGGCGAACAGTACCGACGTAGAGCTACGCGACCGCTCGACCCACACTGGCACACAGACGGCCAGCACTATCAGCGACTTCAACGCGGCAGCCTCGGCCGCAGCGCCTGTGCAGTCGGTCAACAGCCAGACTGGCACCGTAGTTCTCGACGCCGGTGACGTAGGCGCCGACGCCGCTGGCACCGCAGCGTCCGCAGTGGTAGCGCACGAAGCACTGGCTGATCCGCACCCGCAGTACCTGACCCAGACCGAAGGTGATGCTCGCTACGAACGCGGACTCACTGCCGGCACCAACATAACCATCGACCGCACTGATCCGGATAACCCGGTGATCAACGCCTCGGGTGGCGGTGGCGGTGCAGTCGACTCGGTGAATAGCCAGACAGGGGTAGTGGTTCTGGACGCCGGTGACGTAGGCGCGGAGTACCCGCTCACCGCAGGCGCCAACATCACCATCAACCGCACTGATCCCGGCAACCCAGTTATCAGCGCTACCGGCGGCACTGGCATCGAGCCGGAAAGCATCGAAGCCAGCGAAGCCCTGAGCGCTGGTCACTATGTCAACCTGTTCAACGATGGCGGCACCCTCAAAGCGCGCAAGGCTGGCGGCAGTGGCAAGTACCCTGCGCATGGATTCGTCAAAGCCGCAGTCTCGGCAGCAGCTACCGCAGAGGTCTACCCGCTCGCCGCCAACAATGACGCGCTCAGCGGCTTGTCGATCGGCGTTACCTGCTACCTGTCGACCAGCACTGCCGGCGCCGTGCAACTGACCGCCCCGAACAGCAGTGGCGTGCTGCGTCAGGAGCTAGGCGTGGCGATCAGCGCGACTGAAATCCTGCATACCAACAGCATTCCCGTGGAGCTTGTCTGATGGCCACACCAACGATCTACAAGTCTAGCGATGCCGGCGCTCCGTACCTAACTACGGAGCAAGCCTACACGGTGCTCAAAGAATGCTTAGTGACTGGGTACGGCGCAAAAGCAGGTGCTGGATGGACGCTGGCGTTCGATGATCCAGTAAACAAAAAAGCGGTGTTCAAGAACGTCCATGGTGATTGTGCGCTGCGGGTGGACGCTAGCACGAACGCCACTTACTCGACCATCCAAGTTGCTGACGACTTCAGCGATATAGACACGCCCATTGGAGCTTTGTGGCATGGGGCTGCGTTATTGTCGGTCGGCAACTATACAACGTCCACAGACCGCCCTTGGATATTGTTTGCTACGGACGAGTTTTTCATCTTCTACGCCAACAACACGGCCAGCCTTACAGCCACTACAGCCGCCGCAGCTTCCAGCACGATCTTTATTATGTTCGGTCGCGCTTCACCGCTAGGCGACAACACAGTTGAGAACGTAATTTTTGCGACGGCAGGTAACAACGCATTCGGTGGTGCCATTGGGTTCTTTGCGCTCGCAGCTACGGTGTTCACGCAAACCTTTACGCAAAAAGACTACCTTGGCGGTACGACCGGAGCACGCAGCGCTACGTTCTATACTGGCATGGTTCAGCGCTACGAGTCTTCGCCTGGGGTTTACTCGACTGGGTCATATCCAGGGACAGCAGGGCCGGCGGCCCCAAGCGTATCTAAAGTACCTGGAGAGAAATGGACAGCGTTTCGTGAGGACGGTTCTTGCGTCGGGTATACCCCCGTGTTCGTTCCCTACTTCCGCCTAGACCCTACTACGCAAGGCTTAACCATCGACGATACGATGGTTATCGACGGCGTGACGTATTCGATCCTGAATATGTACAATGCCAACACAACCTCCAGCTTCGCCCGATTCTTGGTGCCCCACGATGGCTGGTAGCATTTCAGCATACCGTCGCTACCAAGCGACGGTCGATAACATCGTTACCCCCACCTACATCGGCGGGGTGGTGACGCTCGGCGGGGTGCCGGCATCGTGTCGCCTCATGGCCGTGGCCTTCCCGCGCATGGCGGTGGATGCCGTCACCACCAGCGACCCCTCAACCGGGCGCTACCAATTCGACCGGTTGCGACTCGGCCAACAGTATTGGATTGTCCCTGTCTCCAACGAGCACAACAGCGTTCGCGTCGACACCATGTCGGCCTACGGGGTGGACGAGTTTGACATTGAACTCACGCCGTCTGGTTCGGGCGGCGTGCCTGGGTACACCTTGCGCGAGGGCGACGCGCTGCTGGTGGTCGATGGTTCAGGAAAGGTAGTCGGCCTGTTACCTGACTGAGTGCAGTTACTCGTAGCAGAGGCTGTAGTCGTGCCCTGGTGCTGCGCCTGGATCTTCCAGCCGGCCATGCGGGCGGAATATCGCCAGGCTCTGCGGAGCGTCGATGCGGATACGGGCGCCACCATTGCGGTGCTCGATAAGGGTGAGGGTGATTCCCTGCTGCAGCGCGTCGAATAGTTCGGCCGGTGTGATGCCTGGCCTGACCTCGATGCGGATCTGCTCTCCGGGTAGCCGCTTGACTGTAAGCCCCATGTTGTACGCCTCCATGCGTGAGTGGTGGCCTGAGCATAGGCGCTGCCGCGCTGCAACAACAGCCCGTCATGTGCGGGCTTTCTCATTTCCGGTGTAACCCCCTGTAGGGTTCGCCTGCATTGCGGCCATTCCAGAAACTCGCCTCATTACGCAGAGGCTTGTGCATGGAACCTATCCGACGAGACAACTGGGGAGCAGGGGCGAACAACATCGCGCCGCGCGACCGGCTGCCTGATGCCAGCCTGCGCGCCGCGGTGAATGTTGACCCCTTGCCTGGTGGCCGACTGGCTGCGCGGGCGCGCTACCAGCGTCGCTACGTTGGTTCTGCCGTGCGTGCAGTGCTGGCCTTGGGCGACAAGCTGCTGATTGCCGACGGCACTAGCCTGGTTGAGTACAACACGCTGACCGATAGCAGTCGTGTGCTGCGAGCCATTACCGGTGCCGGCCCAGTGGTCGGCGCAGAGCTGAATGGCCGCCTGTACTTCTGCGCCGCCGACGAGGCGCTGGAGTATGACGGCGTGGCCGTGCGGCCCTGGGGCGTGCCTGATGTGCTGCTGCAGCCGACTACAGTGGTCGCCGCTGGCGGAACCCTGCAGCCTGGGCCGTATCAGGTGGCGATGACCTACACCGACCAATGGGGCAGGGAAGGCGGCACGGATCGCGGCTTAGTGATCACCGCCGATGCGGGATCGTGCTTGCGCGTGATCGTGCCAGTGCCGCCGAGCGGCTGCACCGCCAATCTTTATGTGAGCACCCCATCTGGCGCGACCCTGTACCTGCAGCGCTCTGGGCTGACTGGCGGTGAGGTTGAGATAGGTTCTGTTGTCGATGACACGGCACGCTGCGAAACGGTGCTGTGCCGTGCGCCGCAGCCTGGGCACCTGATGTGCGCCCATAACGGCACCCTGGCGGTGGCCATCGGCAAGCATGTGCAGCTCACCAAGCCCATGCGGCCGCACCTGATTGACCGCGCCCGCGACTTCTACCAGTTCCCTTCCCGCATTGGCCTGCTGCTGAGCGCACAGAAAACCCTGTTCGTGAGCGCTGACCGCGTGCATGCCCTGAGCGCCATCGAGACGGCTGAGGTGATGCAGAGCAGGGCGCTTGAGCATCCCGCCATTCCTGGCACTGGCCTGCTGCTGCGCGATGGTCGCGCGGCCTGGATGACTCGTTATGGCCTGGCGGTTGCCGGCCCTGACGGCGTTTCGCTTCTGACCCTTCGCACGTTCGCCCCCGGCACTGCCCTGCGCGGTGCCGCTGGCGCTCTCGACTTCAACGGCAATCAGTTGGTTGTCACCACCCTGACCGGGCGTAGTGGCGCAAGCCTGGCGTCCACGGATCGCTTTCTTGGCGAGGTAAACCCATGAGCCTGCTCAACGGCTTCACATACCGCTTTCGCATCACGCTGCCGAATGGCCAGGTGATCGAAGACCGCTTCGACAACCTGATGCCGCAGGAGGGTGTGGACTACTACGCCGACCTGTTCCTGGCCAACGTCGCGCCGATCAACGCCTTCTACGTCGGCATCTACGAGGGCAACTACACGCCAACCCTGGCGACCAAGGCCACGGATATTCCTGGGGCTATTGGCGAATGCACGGCCTATTCAGCGGCAGGGCGCCCGCAGTGGCAGGGCACCTATGACGGCGTGTCGCTGCTGAGCAACGAAAACAACCTCGCCGAGTTCGTGCTGACCGCTGACAAGACGCTGTATGGCGCCTTCATCACCTCCAGCTCGACCAAGGCGGACGGCGGCGGCGTGCTCGTTTCCATTGGCCGCTTCCCCTCGCCCCGCACCTTGCCGGCGGGCACCACCTTTACCTGCTGGGCGGAAATTCCGCTCGTTCCCACTGACTTCTGAGGATCTGACCCATGAGCATGAGTATTAGCACCGCCCTGGCCAAGGGACTTCTCGACACTGGCAGCCTCAAGGACATGCTGACTGGCATGAAGCTGAAGCTCTACGGCGGTGCCGTTCCGGCATCGGCCGATGCAAGCCTCGGCGCCGCCACGTTGCTGAGCACCATCACGGTGGATGACGCCGGTACCGCTCTGAGCTTTGAGGCCAATGCGGTGGCCAACGTGATCCAGAAAAACAGCAGCGAAACCTGGCAGGGCACCAACGTGGCCACCGGTACCGCCACCTTCTGCCGTCTTGAGTTGGATTCGGATACTGGCGGCTCCACTACCACCGAGGTGCGTCTGCAGGGTGATGTCGGGGTTGCGGGCAGGTTCCTCAATATCTCGTCCACGCTGCTGACCTCTGGTGCGGTGCAGGGGATCGACAACTTCTCTATCGCCATGCCCCTGAGCTAAGGCAGATCACGCATGGCCAACCGGCTGCAGAAGCTCGCACTTACCAGCTATACGCGGAACATTCCGGCGAAGCCGGCTGTGCCGGGCTACTGTTTCTCGCAGAAGTTCAGCTACCCGGCAATGACCGTGGTGCTGCGCTACGAGGCGGTGACGGATAGCGCCGGAAAAACACGGTATATCCCGATCTACGAGCAGCGGCCCGCTCGCACTGAGTATGTGACGACCTGCTATCCCTCGACCCCCGCGGTAAAGGGCGTGCCGGCGACCACGCAGTACCTGGCAGTCAACGGCTGGGACTCTGGGGCCAATAGCATTGTGGCGCTGGAAGGCGATGGGCACTTCGAGTTCAAGGTCAGCGGCGCGCCGCGCGGGGTGGTGGTCGGTTTTGCGATTGGCAATTCCAACAATCTGCCTTCCGAGCCAAGCCACGCCTTCTACTTCCACGGCACCGCTGTAGACCTCATGCAGTACGGCGAGGTGGTGGCCAGCAATGTGCTGGTTCACTCGTCCAGCACGGTCTACCGCATTGCTCGACGTGGCTCGCAGGTTACATTCGAGACTGACGGCTGGAGTTATGAGAGCGACCTGCCAAGCGGCGGCGCGGTGCTGCTCGATGTGGCGCTCTATACCAGCGGTGACTATGTAGACGACCCGGCCCTGGTTGAGTATGCCAATGGCGGGTCTGCCAGTGGCGTGCTGCCGGCGCTGACTGGTGTTGCATCGGACAGCGCGGGTTACAGCTTTGCAGAGGGAAGCCTGCCGGCACTGACCGGGGAAGCGGCTGGTCACACGCTGGTTGTTGCCTTCGGTACGCTGCCGGCGCTGACTGGCTACGCCGCAGACCGTCCTTACGCGGCAGCCGAGGGCATCTTGCCGGCGCTGACCGGCGAGGCTATCGGCGGATACCCGACATTCATCATCGCCAGCGCCCAAGGCTCACTGCCTCCGCTGACAGGTTCGGCGCATGGCCTGACCGGTGAGATTGCCATCGGCGAGGGTACGTTGCCGGCGCTGTCTGGCTATGGTGCTGACCGGCCATACGCCTCGGCCGATGGAGCTCTCCCGGCATTGACCGGACTGGCCTACGAGGGGCTGCCGAACAACATCGGCAAGATCACCAGCCCGCTGGCCATCGGAACTGTGTTCCACCCGTCCAACCTGGCGGTGGATGGCATCAGCAGCGGCCTGGCCCTGGGTGGCACCTTTGGCATTGTGGTGTGGGTCAGGGATGGTATCTCGTCGCCGCTGCTGCTGGGTGGGCGAGTAGGTGGCCAGTTCGATGCTGTTGATGGCTACAGTGCTGGCCTGGCGCTGGGCGGCCGCTTCTTCGACAGTGAGCAGGTCGATAGCGTGCTGGGGCAGCTGCAGGCCCAGCCGATGCAGTTGGCGGTAAACATTGATACCGGCGCCCCGACCCTTTACCTCGACTTCACGTTTACCGGCTTCGCCAGCTGCAGGCAGAACCTGTACGCCTGCCGCGAGGACGGCGTGTACCTGATCGGTGCTGGCGATGACGAAGGCCAGCCCTTGAAGGGGCTGATCGACTTCGGCGCCTCTGACTTCGGCACCAACCAGATCAAGCGAATGGACTTCGCCTACTTCGGCCTGGACACGGACGGCAGCGCCGCCCTGCAGGTCGAGACGGACGGCGGCGAGTATGAGTACCCGATTGTCCAGCATGGCCCTATGTCCAGGGCGAAGCTGGGCAAAGGGCTGAGTGGGCGTAAGTGGAACCTGTCGCTGGAGTTCAGCGATGCCACCTACCTCGAAATGGATTCCCTGGAACTGATGGTTGGCGCCGCTCAGCGCCGGCTGCGCGGGAGATAAGCATGAGCAGCTATGACGCTACCACGTCGTTTCTACAGGGTATCGCTCAGCAAGCGCTGACTGCGGCCAGCAATAACGCATCGCGGATCTACTCGCTGCCGCCACACGCCTCGCTGCGTAATCCGAACTTCTCGGTTGCTCTGGAGAAGCCGGACATTGGCAAGCCGCCACAGTTCTCCGACCTGTTCGTCACCGGGGATAGCACCAGCCCGACCTTGCTCTATATGAACGAGCAGGCCGATGCCTGGATTGCCAAGTATTTCCCGCAGATCGCCAACGGTTTCCAGAGCATGCCGGAGGATGCCCTGTTGGGGATTCTGACCGGAACCAAGCCATTCGGCATCGACAAAACGGTGTTTGAGCTGGTCTGGCATCAGGCGCGCGACCGGGCGTACCGCGCGGCCAGCAGCGAGCAGCGGACGCTGGAGGCCAGCTACTCGGCGCGCGGCTTCACCCTGCCGCCTGGGCAGCTGATCGACGCCATCGGCCAGGTGCAGCAGAGGGCCACCGACTCGATCCACGACGTAAACCGTGACCAGGCGATGAAGGACGCCGAGATAAAGCAGGGCATGCTGCAAGCCGCCTTGCAGCTCTCCACCCAGCTCAAACTGGGCGTGATGAGCGCCCTCGGCGACTTCTATCGGCAGTGGATCACCCTGCCGGACAAGGACATCGAGCGGGCACGGATCAAGTCGCAGGCCATGGCATCGCTGTATGGCGCGCTGTCGTCTTACTACAACGTCGAGATTGCCTTTGAAGACCTGCGGCTCAAGGCCGCCCAGCTCAAGGCTGGGGTGGATCTGGACGTGGACAAGTCGAAGATTGCTCAGCAGCAGCTGTCTACCTCTATTGCCGGGGCACTGGGCAGCGCAGTGAACGCCTTTGCTGATGCCGCTGGTAGCGCTTCTCAAGCGGGCGGCACGCTCAGCGCTCAGCTGGAGAACGTGTAAGCATGGCCACGATCTTCGATGACACGTTCGCAGGGCCGGGGGAGCTGAACGGCCACGTCAGCGACTTCGGCGAGCCGTGGTTTGCTTTCTATCGAGACGACTCCCCCAGCCCCGGCCCTGTCGGTGATGTGAACGTCGGATTGACACACCCGCTGTACCCGTCCGGGTTTGGGTACCCGATTATGGCGGTCACGGATGGGGCGTTTCTCGTCGGCGAAGGTACGTGGTACGTGAAGTGCGAGTTCGAGATAGTCGAGATCCCGAGCAGCCCTCAAGGCGTAATGGAGTTCGGCCTCTACGAGACTAGCGACGGCCAACTGTGTGCCACGCGGTTCAACGTGTGGGACGCGTCTGTGAAGTTCCTATACCAGCCCTTCGGCGCCCCCGAGCCGCCAGACCCTACCAGCGTGTGGGATCAGATCGCGCTGGGTTTCAACTCTATGGTCATGATACTCACCGCAGCCGAGTCAGGTACGTCCACAATGCGGCTGCTGTTCAATGACGTTGAGGTTATGGAGTTCACGTCTGACAACGTGTGGCCGAGCAGCAAGCCCTACCTGCTGATTCGAGCGGACGCCCCGATAAAAATCACCCGGTTCTCTGTTTCTGACGGCTCTGTGGCCTCGCCGGAGTTCTGGACGAGAATTGTCCGCGCAGCTGAGACACCATGAAGTTTTTGTTTCGGCCTCTCTCGAAGGCAGCTGTCTACCTGAAAAAGCGCTGCTTCGACCTGGGGCAGACATTGCGTGGTAATGGCGTGATTCGGCGCATCGAGGACGGATTCATTGTGCAGGTCACGCGCCGGGGCGATGGCGTGATCGCTGACGTAATTGACCCGCCTGCATTCTTCTTGTGCTCTCGGCCGCTGTACCAGAAGGCGCTGGCTCGGCCGCCCTATGGCTTTGTGGACAAGGCGCGAGAGCAGTACATGCCGCTTGCTCCAACCGCTGCCAGGGGGTTGTTGGCGCTCACCATAGACACGCTCAAGCTGTACCAGGCGCCTTACCCTACGGTGGTCGGTGCGCCGCTCTCGATTGGTAATGCGCCGCCCAACACCTTCCCAGCTCAACTACGTGCCAGCGTGTTCCTCGACCGCGTATGCGTGGGGCATGAAGCCCTGGTGGCTGATGCGGGCGCCAACAGCGGCTATGAGGCCGCTATGGACGTGACCTTGGCGGGGTTCCGTACTCCGGTGACTTCCTACGCCGACTTCCCGACTGACGTGGGCGATACCGTGCGCGCGGCATGGGCGCGTCTGTTTGTTGCCGAGAGCGGTATCAGGGCCATCCTGGGCGCAGAGCACTTCATCAATCCGGTCACGGCGCATCTGGGCACGGGAGTTGGCAGCCATGCTTTTATTGGCTTTGCTGCTGCCGGCTTGCTGCTTCCCGCCCCGGACGAGGAGTCGCCGCAGCCTCGCGCCTGTGTGCTGGCCAGCCCCATGTACAAGCCTAAGTCTCGTCCGTCGCCTACTTCGCGCGCACCAGACTGCGATTACAGCCTCTTTGTGGGCATGGTGCAGGCCAGTGAGCCTGTCGAGGGCGCAGATTCCGCCGTGGGCGATTTTGCCTGGAGTATGGAGCTGTTCGATTCGGGGGAGAACCTGATCGCCGACATCAGCATGGCCAGCGATGGGCAGACCGTTACCGCCGTGGTGGTCAGCCTGGGGCGCACGGTCGATGTGAGCGGCCAGACCTACACCTACAACGTCACGCGGCTTTGGTTTGACGCATCCGGCCTGCTGGGCAGCGAGCTGCTGCATTCAGAGGTCTACCCGCCGGCTGGAGCAGTGGGCTCGGCCCGGCAGCTGTGGCTGGATATCGGCGAGGCGTCAGGGGTAGCTTACAGCGTGCTGCTGGATATGACCCAGACCTCAACCGTCAGCGGCACGCTACTGGGAACCGCGGGCATAGCAGCCTCGAAAGCTGGCTCGACCATTTCGGCGGCTCTGCCTGGCTGGCGCCCATTCACTACCGTGAGCCGCGGCACTCAGTCGATATTCGGCGCTGCCACAGGCATCAACGACGCAGTGCGTACTTCCGTGGTGGTTGACCTGGGCGAGGGAGAGATTGCCCTGGTTGCGGCGCCGTCTAGCCAGCTTGCCAGCGGCACGGGTACCGCCGACTGGACGCTGATCGTGCTGGATGCGGAGTCGCTGGCCTTAATCGAGTCGCGCGGGGTGATCGCCTCGCTTTACTGGCAGGCAGGTACGCTCGCCTATGCCACCCAGGCGGTGAGCCTGACAATCATCAGCAAGCAGATCAAGGATGACCAGGGCAACGTCACGGCGCCGGCTGTGCTGCTGGCGTCCTACACCTCGACCAACGAAACCACCACGATCCGCTTGAGCACCGATGGCGGCGCCACCTGGCAGGACATGGTTGGCCTGCAAACCACGGCGGACACCTACTACATCGGCAACAAGTTGCATCAGGTGATGATCGGAGACGGGCTTTGATCCCCCTGTAGGGTTTGGTCACCTGCGCGGGCGCGCGGAAGATCCTCGACATATTCCGAGGACGCCCCTATGCCTGACATGCGCAAGCCACGACCAACTTCGCAGCCTTTCAGTCAGATCAGCCCTGACGAGCCTGGTCACTTGCGGCAGCCCATGCGCAGGGTGATCCCGCGGCCCGATCCTCTCTACGTTGACTCGCAAGGCACAACCACCAGAGCGCTTCCGTCGCAGTCGCGGGCGCTGGTGCCTGCCGGGCCGGTCACTGGAACCAGCGTTGTTCCTGCCGCGCAACCACAGCCTGCGCCGCAATCGACCCCGCAGCCCGGAAAGGCTGACTTCTACGGCAATAGCCGAGGTGAAATGGGGCGCGGCTCTGCGCCATCGAGCGGCCGAGCCGTCGTCCCGTCCGGGCCGGTTACGGGTACATCGCTGGTGCCGGTCAATGAGCCCGCCCGCGTTCAGCCGGAGGCGGGCAGCGCACAGCCCAAGGCTGCGCATGAGCCGGATTACCGCGCGCGCGCCGAGACGATGGGGCGCGCCAAGGCCGACAGCGCCGCTTATGAGGCGCACCGCGCTACCCAGGATGCTCGCTTTGAGGCGGCCAAAAGTCAGCCCGCGGCGCCTGCAAAGACAACTGGGCGCATGAGGACGGCGATCAATGGCACCACTGGCAAAGGTCTTGGTGCGCTGGCTGTTATCCCGGCGATTGCCGAATCTGCCGCCGATGACTCCACAGCTCGATACGCCAAGCGTTTCGGCATGGACGAGCCGACCGGCGATGGCTCAGTGGGTGACGTTGCCAAGTTTGCCGCGCTGCGCGGCCTGGGCTTTGCCAGCGACCTTGGCAACAGCCTGACGATGGGTGTGGCTGGCAATCTGCTGTATCGAGACATGCAAGGCGAGCAGGCACCGAACGCTGCGGTCGCGGCACCGGCTCAGCAATCCGCGCAGCAACTCAGTCCGCAGCAGTCCGTTGATGCAGTGCAAACCAATGACGATCAAGAGCCAGCCGCGCCATTAGTCAGTGATGCGCCGGGCAACGGCTATGTGAAAACCGGTTTCGGCCAGGGACAGCAGGGCGGCGAAATCGTCGCGCGCCTGGACGCCAATGGTGTGCCGGAGTTCAGCAACGACCAGGCAGCCCAGCAGAGCGCAGTCGCCGGGAACCTGCCGATTACCCAGCCGCTGCGCCGCGGCGCCGCCGGTAACACGATGACGCTGCCGGCGGGCGCAACAGAACTGGCGCGCGGCACCAATGTACCAACCGCTGAGCAGCAATTCGCCGCGCAAGGCTCAGCCAGCAACCTGGGCAACGGCGTTGGTACATTCAGCCAGAACGCCCCTGGCACCGCCGCCGAGGCCATTGCTCGCTTCGAGCGCGCCAATGAGATTCGCGGCTCGATCAAGCGTCCGCGCGAACTGGGCGACAACGGTGGAAAACTGACCATTGTGCGTGACAGCGGGCGCACTCCGTCGCGTTCCGAGCGTCTGCGAGCCCGATATGAGCAGCGTTTGGCTGAAACCGAAGCGCTGAAACGTCGAGGCGACACCGAGGCGATGAACGCTCAGACCTTGGCCGAACGTAATGACCTGGCCCGCCAGGAACTGATGGGTCAGCAGGCGCTCAACGAGCAGACCCTGCAGAAAGGCCAGATCGACCTGAATGCCGCTCAGCGCATTGAGCAGCTTTACGCCCTCTACGACCAGGCGTCAGCTGCTGACCGCCCTGCGATTGCTGAACAGCTGCGCGTACTCACCGGCAAGGATCAGCCGGCCCGCTACGCGGTGGCGGCAGGTGGCCAGATGGTTGACCCGGTGACTCAGCAGCTGGTGACGCAGCCCGCCGTTGTGTTCAACCAGCAGACCGGTGAGGTGGTGTCGCGCGGTCAGGGCGCCCCCGAAACGGCCACGCGTCCGGTCGGCACGCGCTCGACCGTGAATGGCAAGACCGCCGTATGGGACGGCAATCAGTGGATTCCTCAATAAGGGTTTGTCATGTCTGAGATTGATTGGGAAAGCGGCGTCATCACCCTTCCAGAAGGAATCAATACTGGCGCGGAGCCGGATTGGGAAAGCGGTGAAATTAAGCCACCTGTCCAGCCGAAGGGCATGCTTGGGGCTATCCGCGACACTGCCGTTTCGGCTGCTTCCGGTGCAGTAACAGGTGTTCAGCTTCTGGCCAATGCTGCCGGCGCAGACAACGCTGTATCGCAGAAGCTCGGCGAAGCGGCCGACTATGTGCGCGGCTTCGAGTCGGAAGAGCGCAGCGAAGAGCGCGCCGCGCGCGCCGCGAAGATCAAGACGGCCGAAGAGTCGGGCAGCACCTGGGAAGAAATCAAGGCGAACGTCGGCGCGTTCGGCGAAGCGCCTATCGACACCACAGTCGAGGCGCTGGGTACGTCGCTGCCGACCATCGCAGCAACCGTACTGACGCGCGGCAAGCTGCGCACTCCCGTTGCCGGCGCAGTCGGTGCGGCACAAGGCGCCGGCTCGGTGAAGGGCGCAATCTATGACGCCGTAGAACAGCAGCACCTTGAGGCTGGCGCCACGCCCGAGGAAGCTCAGGCGCGCGCCGCAGAGGCCCAAGCCTACGCGGGCGACAACGCCGGCCAGATCGCGCTCGGCGCGGGGCTGGGTGCCGTGGCTGGCTCGACCGGTGTGGAAGGCGTCGTCGGCCGGATGCTTGGCCGAGAGGCTGGCGAGCAGGCTGCGAAGGGAGTTGTTCGCTCGACGCTGACCGGCGCCGCGAAGGAAGCGCCGCTGGAAGCCATGCAGGGCGGCCAGGAGCGACTGGCCTCCAACTTGGCACTGCAGAACGAAGGATTTGATACGCCAACCTGGCAGGGCGTTGCCGGCCAGGCTGCGCTTGAGGGTGTTGCAGGCGCCGCTGCAGGTGGTGGCTTCGGTGCGGTTGAGGGCATGCGTACCAGTAGCCCGCAGCCCGCACCCGAGGCCGAGCCAGTTATTGAAGAGCCAGTAGCCGCCCAGACTGACGAGGCTTTGCCGGTGGTTGAGCCAGTTGCCGAGCCGGCGCCGCCCGCTGCCGGGCCGCTTTCCGCCGGCATGGCGCCGCCCCAGGTGCCGCAGCAGTACCGCACCGAGCGGCCGTACCCGGCCAAGCCCTCCGAGCGGATGGGGCTCAACCCGGCTGACGGCGCACTGTCGGCTGCTGCCGCGCTGGCCGTGGACAGCGGAGCCGCTGGGCAGGCTGCTTTGCAGCGGGCCGCCGAGCAGGCGCAGCAGGGCGCTAAGGCTGGCGAGAAGATCGACACGAACACCGGGGAAATTACCCAGGCTACCGGCGCGGTTGAGGCAGATGCGCAGGTCAGCGGTTTTCGTCAGGGGCTGGACTACCAGCAATACCAAGCGCTCATGAGCGAGCGTGGTGCCGGCCAAGCCGCCGATATTTCGCCAAGTGAGCAGGGCGAGGGGAGGCAGTACATATTCGCCGACACTCTGAATGAAGCCGCTCAGGATGATAACGCTGACCAGCTTGACCGCATGCAGGCGCTGGTAGATTACGGCACCCTGGCGCCTGATGCGGCCAACGCCATCGTTGAGCGCGCCATCCGCGCCAGCAAGATCGCCCGCGATAAGGGCATTGTCGCCGACTACCTGCAGGAAGCGGTAGCGCGCGCGACAGGAGCGCCCTACGAGTACGCGAGCACCATTGACCGCTTCGACGGCGAAGGCGTGGGCGACCTCGATGTGAAGGCTGCGCGTGCCGAGTTGGATCGTCGGGATGCTGCCGAGCAAGCGCGACTTAATGCAGCACCGCCCGCCAGCGTGAAAGAAGGCATCGCCCAGGCCCAGGCCAAGCGAGCTATTGCGGATCAGGCAACGGTAAGCCCTGAACCCGTTACGGCACCGGCCCCCGCCGATGCCAGCATACAGGCCATCACCGCCAAGCAGATCCCTGACATGAGCGATGCCGAGATTGAGCAGGCCATCGCCCACTACGGCCCCGATCACAAGCGCACCGCCAAGCTGCAGAAGGAGCAGGCCAAGCGCGCCACTCAAGGAAGCGAGAATGTCCCGCAAGCCGCTCAAGCCGTCGAAGCAAGCCCGCAACCAGCGCAAGTGGCAGGCCAAGCACCCGCCGCTGATGCCGAAGCCGCAGGAACCGCAGCAGCAGGAAGTGCCGCAGGCGTAGACCACGGCGCGCGCTGGGAGGCAATGAGCCGCGACGAGCGCCAAGCGCTAGCCGCGAAGGCGGGCGTCAAGCCGGTATTCGTCAAGAGCCTGCCGGGCGCGCCGTGGGATCGCATCGGGGAGGCGACCCGGCAGAAGCTGATCGGCGCCATGAGCGATGACGCACTGAGCGCCGAGCAGGGTACGGCGCAGGTTGCAGACCCGAATATCGAGCGCATGCGCGAGAACAAGCGTCTATTGGCTCGCCCGAGCCGCGAACTGGTCGCTCAGGCCGAAGCTATGGGCATCCATGACGCCGAACAGCACCGCAATGTCGAATCGCTGGAAGCGCGCATGAAAGCCCGCCAGGAGCATGAGAGCCGCGATATTGGCGACGGCTGGTATGCGTTCCATCCTGATTCCGGCACCGTGGGCATTCCCCGCGCCGACATGCCGCAGATCAAGGCCGAGCATCGCGGCGCCATGGTCAACTTCCTCAACGCGCGCGGCGTGCAGCATCAGGAGAGCACTGTCCCGGCCTCTGCGCTCAGGCCGACACAGGCCGAGTTTTCCCGCGACAAGGTGGCCAAGGCGCGCGACTTCGAGGGCGGCAACCGATCGATCCTGATTTCCCAGGACGGTCATGTGCTGGACGGCCATCACCAGTGGTTGGCTGCGCGCGAGAAAGGCGAAGACGTGAAGGCCATTCGCCTGGATGCGCCTATCCGCGAGCTTGTGAAGCTGGCGCATGAGTTCCCCAGCTCGACCACCGATGCCGCCAGCGAGTCAGCTACTTCTCCTTCGGAGACGGTCGAAAACAAGCAGGCCGACGAGTACGCGGCGCGCCTGCGCAAGCTGGGTGACGAGTTCCAGGGCAGCTACAGTGGCCGCTCACTGGCGCCGCTGGCCCGTGCTATGGCTGACCATGCCATCGAGCAAGGCCGCCGCCTGAGCGATGCGGAAACCGAGGCGCTGGCCCAGCGCTTCAATGTGCCGGTCGATGTGGTTGAGCAGCTGTCCGGCAATATCTTCACCTTCGACGCTTTGCTGGGTGACGCCCAGCGCCGCGAGCCTGGTGCGGTAGCACTGCGCAAGCGCCAGCAGGAGCAGAAGGCTTCCCCTGGCCAGCCAACCAGCCTCAAGGAAGGCATCGAGGCTGTCCGCGAGAGCAAGGCCGAGGTGCCGGCAAAAGGCCCGCTGGAGATTCCCGAAGCGACCTTCACCGACCTGCTGCAAGCGTTCGCCCAGGATGACGAAGGTATCCCGACCTTCACCGAGCCGAGCGTAACCGTGCGCAGCGAAGATCGCGCCAAGTCGGCCGGCGAGCTACTGAGCCTGGAGCAAGCTGGCGAGCGCATTGCCGAGTGGGAAGCGCACGCCAAGGCGCAGGGCAAGACCGGCGTGAACAGCGGCAAGGTGGTGCTGTCGCTATTCGACACCTCCGGCGAGTGGTCGCAGCCGTGGGTGGATGCCGGCTACGAGGTTCACCGCTTCGACATTCAGGACGGCATGGACGTAAACGACTTCTCCGTCGAGTACCTGACCGAGCGGCTGGGCATCGAGCACGCCGACGTGATCCTGGCCGCGCCGCCTTGCACTGACTTTTCCAGCTCAGGCGCACACGCTTGGAAGAAGAAGGATGCCGATGGCCGCACCCAGGCCAGCATTGATCTGGTGCAACAGACCCTGCGCACCGTGGAGCTGTTCAAGCCATCCGCCTGGGCTATGGAGAACCCGGTAGGGCGCATCGCCAAGCTCAACGGTCTGCCCAAGCCAACGCTCAACTTCCAGCCGAACAGCTACGGCGACCCCTACACCAAGCGCACCCTGCTATGGGGCGACTTCAATCCCGAGCTGCCGACGGCCAACGTCGAGGCCAGCGAAGGCTCGAAGATGACCGACAAGCTGTCGGGCAAGGACAAGTATCAGCGCAGCCTGACCCCGAAAGGCTTTGCCTACTCGTTCTTCATGGCCAACAACCTGGCCGACATGAGCGCCGAGCAGCGCCTGGCGGCTGAGTTCAAGGGCATCGCTACCGGTGATTTCAAGGCCGCGCTCGATGCCGGCATGACCGAGGACGCCGCGCGCACTGCTGTGCAGGACGCCTACTACGATCAAGACCTGGAGGGCGCGCGCCAAGCGCTGCAGGACGCTAAGCCGACACCGCCGCCGAGAAAGTCGGTAGCGCCAGAGCAGAAGCCAGCCAGCACCAGTGTGGCCGTGCGGATCATTCGGGCCAAGAAGGCGCTGCTGACAGCGCTAGAGCCACTGGGGTTCGCCGACAAAAACCAAACGGGCACTTCCACGCATACCATTGAAGGCTTTGGCCGGCGCGCCACCGTGTCGGCACGGGTAATCGCCGATGGCGACACTATCCAGTACAAGGTCACGTCCACGGCAGAACAGTTCGATGCGGCTGCTGGCCGGCTCAAGGCGTTTGGCGCCGGCGGATTGGAGGAGGTGCTGAACACCGAGGCCGAGGCGGTTGAGCTGGCGAAGAACTGGCAGACCAGCAACCGCGCATTCGTCAAGAACAGCGACCGGCCCAAGCACGGCGAGCCTGGCTATACCATCGAGCTGGCCCGCGAGGATCTGGCCATCATGCAGGCGCAGCCCGGCGCGAGCGGTTACGTCCGCGACTCCCGCCAGATGGACAAGATTCGTCAGCAGGAAAAGCTGATCGAGGAAATGGAGGCCGAGCAGAAGGCCAAGGAAAACCCGCTCAGTACGGAAAACCTTGAGCTGGCTTCCCGGCACAAGAAGATCGACAAGACCCTCGATCTGATGGACGACGCGCAGATTGAGGCGGTCTATGCCCGTGCAGGGCTGGCTGGCAAGAATCTGGACATTGACCAGAAGCGCCAGGCGCTCAAGCAGGAACACCCGGACGACATTGAGCCGCTGCTCAAGCCCCAAGTTGAGGCCAAGCCGGCAGAGTCTGACCTCGACGCCATGTTTGACGACGTGCTGGCCGAAGTCACCGGCGAGCCCGCTGCCGCCCAGTCAGCCCCTGTCGTAGAGGCAGAGCCCGCCGACGAGGCTGCTGTAGAGAGTCTGGAGGACGAGCTGCGCGCGCAGAAGAAGCGCGTGATGCGACTCAAGGGCGGTGACGCCACCAAGCTCAAGGCTGCAGAAACCCGCCTGCGCAGAATGCGTACCGGCATCTTTGAGGCCGAGGACAAGCTGGTGCCAGCTGCCCGAGCTGGCGATGCAAAAGCCCTTCAGGCGCTGGAGGAAATGGGCTTTGCCGACACGGCCGATGCCATCCGTGCTTTCCTGCCGGCCATCACTGCGCCGCGTAGCCTGGGCGATGCGCTGGGCAGCGCCGGCAAGAACGTGGCCAGCGCCCTGGACGAAGCGATCAATGGCCTCGGCGCGCTGTTCGGCGGTGCGGGCAAGCTGGGTTCTGGTCTAACATTCGATGAAGAAACCTACGCCAAGGCCAAGCCGCTGTTTATCTCGGCCGTGGCGAACTTGAGGGCTGCCAGCGCCGACCTGCGCGATGCAATGCGCGCCGTGGTCAGCATGGTGGTAGATCGTTTCGGCGCCGAGGCGGCGCAAAACATGAAGCCTTACGTCGTGCGTTTCATCGGCGACGTGCGCGACGGCAAGGTGGATCTGGAGAACAACAGTGAACAACCTGCAAATGGCGATCAAGATCAAGGCCGAGCGCAAGAAGTACGAAGCGGACGAAGTGACGCACAACCAGGAGCTGCACAAGCGGATACTGGCGACGTGGCGGCAAAGCAGCCCGCAGATGGTCGAGCGCCTGACCAAGCAGGGGATTCTGGACGACCTGGCATTCGTGGTGCAGGAGCGAATGTGGCAAACGGCCGAGGCGTACCGTCGGGGCGGGATGCCGGTAACGGACGCCAGGGAGCAAGCGGAGCGGGAGCACCTTCTACTGGAGCCGGAACAGCCGGAAGCGTTGACGCCTTAGACCTGCAGGAGCCGGTGACTTCGCCGGCTGCCAGTGGTGTAGCAGCCCAAGACCTGCACATCAGTGACCCGCTGCAGATCGTCGGCGGAACGCCCGTACAGCGCTTCAACCGCAACCGCGAGGCGCTGGAGCTGCTGCAGACCCTGGACGAGGAAGGCCGGCAGGCCACGCCTGACGAGCAGAAGGTGCTGGCTGGTTACATCGGCTGGGGCTCTTTCGGCCAAGAGCTGTTCCAGGGCTCATGGGAGCGTCCGCAATACCGGGACGAGGGTGTTTGGAAGGAGCGCGGGGAGTGGCTGCGCGCGACGTTGGGCGAGTCGGCCTGGAAGTCGGCCCAGCGCTCGATCACCAACGCTCACTACACCGACCCACCCACCGTCATGGCCATGTGGGACATGGTGAGGCGCATGGGCTTTACCGGCGGCAAAGTGCTGGAGCCGTCGATGGGTACCGGCAACTTCTACAGCATGATGCCTGCCGACCTGAAAGCGCGCAGCCAGCTCACCGGCATCGAGCTGGACGAGACAACTGGCGCCATCGCCAAGCAGTTGTTCCCGAAGTCGAACGTCCGCGTGATGGGCTATCAAGACTCCAAGACCCCGGACAACTTCTATGACTTGGTGATCGGTAACTGGCCGTTTGAGAACACCCCTGTCGCAGATCGGCGCTACAACAAGCTGAACCCGATGCTGCACGATTACTTCTTCTTGAAGACGATGGATCAGGTGCGGCCAGGCGGCATCGTCATTGGCATCACGTCTGCCGGATCGATGGATAAACAGAACACCGGCATTCGCCGCGAGCTGGCCAAGCAGGCCGAACTGGTGTCGTCTATCCGCCTGCCGTCTGGCGCGTTTTCTGAGTACGCCGGTACGAAAGTTGTCACCGATATTGTGATCCTGCGCAAGCGCCCCGAGCGCCTGGCGGCAGTGCCGGCCGACGCCACATGGGTGGAAACCGGCGAGTTCAAGGCGCCCGGCGGCCAGTCACTGCGCGTCAACCAGTATTACCTGGACAACCCACAGAACATCATCGGTCAACTCGATTACGGCAACGGCACTACGACTTTCCGTGCGGGCATGATCGTGCATCGCCCCGATAACATGGCCGAGCGTCTTGCCCAGGCTGTAGAGCTGGTGCCGCAGGGCGCCATGCAGCAGCGCGTCGACGATCATCTGACCTACTACGCCAACGAAACCGGCGAGCGTCACGGCGCTGTGGCTGACGTGAATGGCGAGCTGATGATCGCCTTGGGCGACCAGATGGTAAAAGCCGAGGACAAGGCTAAGTACGCCGTCAAGGACGCGAAGAAGACCGCCGACCGTGAACAGCAAATTCGCTCGGCTATTGGTTTGCGCAAGTTGCACACGGCCCTGGTGGACGCTGAACGTGCCGGCCGCGACGCCGAAGGCGCCCGCAAGGCGCTGCGCGATGGCTACCAGGCATTCGTCAAGGCGCATGGTTCGCTGCGTGACTCTTTCGGATTGCAGTACCTTGGGCGTGTTGAAGATCCGTTCTATGCCGAGTTGGCAGCCCTCGAGAACGATGACGGCAAGCCTGCCGCCGTCATGCAGCGCAGCACCACCCGCAGCCGTCGCACCATCGACAAGCCCACTGTTCGTGACGCCTATGTTCTGGCGCGCAACGAGTCGATCAACCCGAGCATCGAGCGCGTGGCTGAACTGGCCGGCAAGCCTGCCGAGGCTGTGCGTGCCGAACTGGTGGCGAGTGGCGCCGTATTTGAAGCCCCTAACGGCGACATGGTGCCATCCGACATCTACCTGTCCGGCAACGTGCGCGTGAAGCTGCGCGAGGCCCAGGCTGCGCTGGCGGATGGCAACGGCGCAATGGCTGAGAACATCGCGGCGCTAGAAAAGGTAATGCCGGCCGACGTTCCGTACTTCAACATTGAAACGAAGTTGGGTGCCACTTGGGTGCCGGCCGACGCCTACCGCGGCTATATCGCGCACATGCTGTCGCGTGATAACCCGGAGGGTATCTCGGTCGAGTTTCGCTCTGGCCGCTGGAAAGTGCGTGTAGACAGCAAGCTCTCCAACCTGGCCGAGGCGAGCACCAACTACGGCACCAGCGACTACAGCTTCCCCCGCCTGGTGCAGGCAGCCATGAGCAACCAGACCCTGCGCCTGACCAGCAAGGACGCGGACGGCAAGGACGTATACGACGCCAAGCGTTCCGAGGAAGTGAATGCCAAGGTGCAGAAGATCCGCGAGGACTTCGGCACCTGGCTGTGGTCTGACCCGGAGCGCCGCGTAGACCTGGAGCGCGAGTACAACGAGGCTCGTAACGCCTGGGCAACGCCCACCTACGATGGCTCATTTATGAGCTTCGAGGGCATGGCGCTGACGCTGGGCAATGGTGTGTTCAACCTGCGCCAGCATCAGGTCAACGCCATCTGGCGCGCCATCGTTAACCGTCGCTCGATCAATGCTCACGAAGTTGGCACCGGCAAGACGTTCACGATGGGCGGCATCGCTGTCGAGTCGCGGCGTTACGGCCTGGCCAAGAAGCCGGTCATTTTGGCGCACAACGCCAACAGCGCCACGGTGGCTGCTGAAATCCGCATGATGTACCCAGCTGCGCGCGTGCTGTACATCGACAATCTGGACAAGAAGAACCGCGCGGTTCGCCTGCGTCAGATCGCCAACGACGACTGGGACGCCATCGTGCTTCCTCACTCGCTGATCGACAAAATGGCGCTGACCGAAGAGACGCTGATGCAAATGGCGCAGGACGATATCAGTGCCCTGGAAGCCGAGTTCTTCGATGCCGCCAAGGAGGATGGCGCCAATGTCGATGCCTTCAACTTCGACTTCGACGACGACGAGGCCATCGCCCGAGTTCGCTCCGTCACCGCGAAAGAGCTGGCTAAGGCCCGCAAGCGCATCATCGAGAACATCAAGAAGCAGGCTCAGCAGTCCAGCCGGGAAGACTCGGTATCCTTTGAAGACCTGGGCATCGACATGATCCTGGTAGACGAGGCGCACGAGTTCAAGAAGCCGCCGATTGTCACCCGGATGCAGATGAAGGGCTTGAACACTCAGGTATCGAACCGTTCGATTGCCCTGCAGTTCCTGACCCGCTATGTCCGCCAGATGAACAATGGCGGCAACGTCCACACGTTCACTGGCACGCCGATCACCAACACCATCACCGAGATTTACCACCAGATGCGGTAT
Source organism: Pseudomonas sp. zbq_18 (assembly GCF_043102245.1). Classification (NCBI taxonomy): domain Bacteria; kingdom Pseudomonadati; phylum Pseudomonadota; class Gammaproteobacteria; order Pseudomonadales; family Pseudomonadaceae; genus Pseudomonas; species Pseudomonas sp. zbq_18. Next base: position 80,843 of record NZ_JBICIT010000010.1, read on the forward strand.
GTGATGGAGTCGGAAATGGAAGCGGCCAGCGTGTCCGACTGGGATGGCTGGTTTGGCAGCTTCGCCACCGAAGTGCAGGACGTGGAGCTGACTGCTGCCGGCGAGTACGAAATGGTCACGCGCCTGGCTGGCTTCGTGAACGTGCCGGAACTGCGGCGTATGGTCGGGCAGTATATGGACACCGTATTTGCCGACGACATGCCGGAAATGAAGCCGCGCACCACCGCCAGCGGCAAGACGATGGCCGACAGCCTGACCGAGGCCGAGCGTGCCGACCTGCTGAACGGTCGCACCGAGGGCGCGATGGATCGCCCGTACAAGAAGGTGGTGAACGAATCGGCCGATATGACCGAAGAGCAGCTGCGCACCTTCAATTGGCTACAGCAGCTCGCCCGCGACTGGCGCTCTGCAACCGGCAAGCAGCGCCGCGATTGGATGCGTGCAGGCGATGAGCGCTCACCTATCGTCACCGAAGGGCTGGCCAACAAGGCGAGCTTTGACGTGCGCCTGCTGGGCGAATCGCTTGCCGGCCAGGAGGGCAAGACCCAGGACGACCCGAACAGCAAGGCCAGCCGCGCAGTACGCAACGTGCTGGAGATTTACAAGAGCCATCCGCAGGCCAACCAAGTTATTTTCGCTGAAATGGGCTTCGGCAAGAGCACCCAGCGCAGCACTACTGGCGCAGATGGCGAAAAGACCCGCTACACCGTCAAGGTGTTTTCCCCGATTGCTGACATCGTGGAACGCCTGGTGCAGGGCGGTATCCCGCGCGAGCAGATCGCCATCGTTGACGGCAGTACCAGTAAGGAGCGCCGCAAGGAGATTGCCCAGGCTATGAACAACAGCACCATCCGCGTGGTGCTGGGATCGACCGATACGCTCGGCGTGGGTGTGAACATGCAGCGCAACCTGCGCGCCATGCACCACCTGGATGCCCCTTACATGCCGGGCGAGCTGGAGCAGCGCAACGGGCGCGGCCAGCGCCAGGGCAATCAGTGGAATACGGTGCTGGAATACCGCTACATGACCGACCGCCTGGACGGCCGGCGCTGGCAGATTCTCGCCGTCAAGCAGCGCTTCATCACGGCCTTTATGAAAGCCGGCGACAACACCCGCACCATCGAGGGCGAGGCCGCGGCCGACGAGCAGAGCGATATTCTGGAGTCGTTCTCCGAGGCTGCTGGCGATCCGCGCGTACTGCAGCGCGTGAAGGTGCAGAAGAAGCTGGAAGGCTTGCGCCGCAAAGAGCGCCTGTATTCACAGGGTATTGCCGATATGCGCAGCCAGATCCGCCGCAGCGAGCGCGAAGCTGACGAGTTCGGCGGCATGGTGCGGCAGGCAAAGACCGCGGCTGTTCAGGCGCTGATCGACAAGCAGCGGGCAGGCTTTACTGCCACCATCGACGGCAAGAGCTATACCGAGCGTAAGGATGCTGTGGCCGCACTTGAAGACTACATGGCGGAAAATGCGCGCGTAGGCGACAAGGAAACCAAGATCGGCACTTACGGGGGGCACCCGCTTTCCTATGAGTGGCTTGGCTTTGCCGACGCGCCGTCTACCTATCTCCGCGTGGATGGCGAGCTTGTGTCTGGCAAGGGAATTGCCGGTATCGAGGCGAAGCTGCGCAACTACCCGGCCAAGGTGGCCGAACTGCAGAGCGCCCAGCAGGCCGCGCTGACAACCGTGCAGAACCTGCGCGAGGCTATGAAGCAGCCATTCAGTCAGGCGGGCGACCTGGAGCGCGCTGCCAAGCAGCTCGATGACTTGGAGAAAGACCTTGCGCTTAACCCGGTACCGCCGCCTGCCTGGCTGCGCCAGGGCGCGCCGATTGACTCCGAGGTGTACCGCAAGGGCAAGCCGTATGTCGTTACCGGCCATCGCTATGCGAAAGACGGCTGGTTTGTCGTGGCAGAGGATGGCAAGGGCGCGACGCTGATTCCGTACCTTGAGGCTACTGATTCCGTGGGCATGCCGCTCTACGAAGAGCGCGAATTTGTTGCGCCTGCGGTTGAAGAGAAGAAGGCTGCGGAGCAGGCAGCGCCTGCTGGCGATGCGCCGTTATTCAACAGGCAGTCGCCGGAAGAAGCGGCTGGCCTGTCGCAATCCAGCGTGGTGACGGGGAAGGCGCCGGCCAATCCGCTGACCCTGGCCGAGGCTATCGCGGCTGCCGATAAGTTCCTGGCGGACTACAATGGCCACATTGAACTCAGCTACCGGATCAGGAAGACGCAAGATGAACTCTACGGGCCAGGATCAATCGCCAAAATCGGAGTCGTCAAAGGCGCCTACCACCCCGGACGAGGACTATTTACCCTTACCGCCGATCATTTGTCGTCCGTCGCCGATACCGTCGAGACACTTCGTCACGAACTGCTCGGGCACTACGGTCTGGACACGTTTGCGCCAGCGGATAAGCAAGCTCTTCTCGACAAAATCCTAGCCAGCAAAGATGACCCCAGCCTAAAAGTGGTATGGGGGGAAATCTCACGCCTATACAGCGACAAATCCGACAGCGTGCAGGCCGAGGAAGTCTTTGCGCGCCTGGCCGAGGGTGAGCGCAGCGGCAAAGAAAAGCTCGCCGACCTGCTGTACAGCCTGCTGACCCGCCTGCTGCGCAAAGTGTTCGGCTACAAGAAAGGCATCATCACCCGCCGCGAATTGCTGCGCGAGATTGAGGTTATTTCCAAGGGCATCCGTAACGGCAGCCGCCCGCGGCAGACCTTCGAAAGTGAAACCAATCAGCGACGCGGCACGCAGACCGACACCGAGGCTTTCCGCCGCTGGTTCGGCAACTCCAAGGTAACGGGCAAGGACGGCGCGCCGCTGGTACTGCACCATGGCACCGCCGCCGACTTCACCGTGTTTGATCAGTCCCGCGCTGGTTCCGCCACCGGCCATGCCACGTCGGCGCTGGGCATCTTCATGTCGTCCGACCGCCGCGCCGCGCAGAACTATGCGGAGAAGGCCAGCGACGGCATGCCCGGCTACGGCCGCGTCATGGACTTGTACGCCTCGATCCAGAACCCCTACCTGATGAGCGTTGAGGAATCGCAGGAGGTGGAAAGCCCGCTGGAAGCGCGCCGGCTGCGCACGCGCCTGGAGCAGCAGGGCTATGACGGCATCCGCCTGAAAGGGACACCGGTATGGATCGCCTTCAACAACTATCAGGTCAAGTCGGCCACCGATAACAACGGCGACTTCGACGAGTTTGACCCGGACATCCGCTTTAGCCGCTCGGCCGTGCGCGACTTCACCAGCCGCGCCACGCAGGAGTTCAACCGCACTTTCTCGGCGCCGGGCGGACTGTCTTGGTGGCACAAGACCGTGGGCACCATGTACAACCTGGCGCAGCGCTCGCCACACTTCAAGCCGGTGTTCGAGGCGGCGCAGGGCTTCATTGACGACGTGAGCCACTACGCCAGCGATGCCGCCGAGCTGGCGCCCAAGTTGCTGCCGAAACTGGAAACCTGGCGCGACCTGGCCAAGTCGCCGGTGCAGGCCAAGGACAACAAGGCCATTTCCGCGCCGATCTTCGAGGGCACGCTGATGTGGGCGCGCGATGAAGACGGCAAGCCGGTGCGTGTCGATTCCCTGGCCGAGCGTGCGATGGGGCTGACCGCCGAGCAGAAGGCGGACATTCTGGTCAAGCAGGGCAAGCTGTCTGCAAGCATGCTGGCAGCCTGGCGCGGGCAGGGCGCCGAGCAGTTCGCCAAGATGGTGGATAGCCGCTACGAAACCCAGTCGCTCAAGCCAGGCATTGTCTGGACGGATGCTGAGCTGCGCTCCATGTGGCACCTGACTGACGGTCAGATCGAGCTGTACCGCGAGTTCCGCGATGCCACCAACCGCAGCCTGGACACGATGGCACGAGCCGACATGCTGCGCTTCGGTGGCGAGGACGTGAAAGGTCTGCGTGAGCGGGTGATGGATGCTGCCGATGTGAAAGAAGCCGGCCTGATCCTGCGCGATCACCTGGCGCAGTTGGCCGATGCTCAGCCTGAGCGAGCCATGAGCCTGCTGGACACGGCGCAGGGCATCAACGAGCGCGTCGAGCGGATCACCCAGCTGCAGGCCGAGGGCTACGCGCCGCTGTCGCGCTTCGGTAAGTACACCGTGGACGTGGTGGGGGCGGACGGCGAGCGCCAGTATTTCAGCCTGTTTGAAACCAAGCGCGAAGCCAATCTGATGGCCGAGCAGATGAAGGCAGCCTTCCCAGGCTCGACCATCAGCCAGGGCACGCTGTCCGAAGAAGCCTTCAAGCTGTTTGCCGGGATCACCCCGGAAACCCTGGAGCTGTTCGGTAATGCTATGGGCCTCGACTCGTCGGGCGACAGCGAGCGGGACAAGGTGTTTCAGGACTATCTGAAACTGACCAAGACCAACCGCTCGGCGATGAAGCGCCTGATCCACCGCCAGGGCATCGCCGGTTACAGCGAGGACGTGGGCCGCGTGCTGGCGTCGTTCGTGTACTCCAACGCTCGTCAGACCGCCGCCGGCTTGAACATGGGCGACCTTTCGGAGGCGGTCAACGCGATCCCGCAGGGGCAGGGCGAGCTGAAAGACGCCGCTGTGCGCCTGGCTGACTACATCAAGAACCCGCAGGAAGAAGCGCAAGCGCTGCGCGGCCTGCTGTTTGCCCAGTACCTGGGCGGCTCGGTGGCCTCGGCTTTCGTCAACATGACGCAGCCGGTGGCGGTGACGTTCCCCTGGCTGAGCCAGTACGGCGGCGCCAAACGGGCAGCCGGCGAGCTGAGCAAGGCGGCCAAGCAGATGGCGACCAAGGGCTATCAGTACGAGGCCGACCTGGCCAAGGCACTGCACCTGGCCGAGGAAGACGGCACGGTCAGCCCGCAGGAAGTTCACCAGCTGATGGCGCAGGCCAGCGGTACGGGCGGCCTGCGCGCCGGTGACGGCACCCGCGCAGGCGATGCCCGCGCGCTGGCGTCCAACTCGCTGGCTCGCCTGTCTTTGGCCTGGGGCAAGATGTTCGGCGCGGCCGAGGAAGTGAACCGGCGCATGACCTTCATTGCGGCCTACAGGATCGCCAAGGCGCAGGGCAACGCAGACCCGGCCGCCTTTGCCCGCCTGGCCGTGCGCGAAACCCAGTTCATCTACTCGAAAGCCTCGAAAATGCGCTGGGGCCGCGGTGCCGTGGGCTCTACGCTGATGACCTTCAAGACGTACTCGGTGGCTTACTTGGAGCTGATGGGGCGCCTTTGGAATCAGGGTGAGGCCGGCAGCCAAGAGCGCAAGGACGGGCGCAAGGCTGCATTGCTGATGATTGCCACCCTGATGCTGCTGGGCGGCGCCGGCGGCCTGCCGTTCGCCGAGGACGCCGAAGACCTGATCGACGGGATGGCGCAGCTGGCCGGTTACAATTTCTCCACGCAGAAGGCCAAGGAGCAGTTCCTGATCGACGTGTTCGGCGACGACATCGCGCGATTCATCGACAAGGGTGTCACCGGCTTGCCGGGGGCGCCGCTCGATGTGTCTGGCCGCCTGGGTATGGGCAACCTGATCCCTGGTACCGGCCTGCTGCAGCAGCGCGACGACCACTCCCGTGACGTGCTGGAGATTGCAGGCCCGGCCGGCGACCTGTTCAAGCGCATGATTTCGGGTGCGCACAAGGCGGCGAGCGGCGATCTGGCGAGTGGCCTGCTGGAAGTATCGCCGGTGGCTGTGCGGAATTTTGCCAAGGGCGCAGACATGGCCGTCACCGATATGTACCGCGACGACAAGGGGTACAAGGTGCTTGACACCAACAGCCTGGAGGCGGCGCTGAAAGCGGTGGGTTTCCAGCCACAGAGCGTGGCGGCTATTCAGGAGGCTAACTGGCTGGGGCAGCGCAGCAAGGCGCTTTACAGCATGCGCGCCCAGGAGATTCGCGCGCTATGGGCGCAGGGCGTGTTTGAGAAAGACCCGGCCAAGGTGCAGGAAGCGCGCGCTGCAGTGGCTGACTGGAACGCCAAGAACCCTGATCAGCCGATGCGCATCAGCGTGCCGGACGTGATGCGTCGTGTGCGTGAAATGGGCAAGTCGAAGGATCAGCGCATCGCCGACACCGCGCCGCGCGCCATGCGTCAGCAGCTGCGGGAGGACTTCGCCAGGGTACGCAGCACCCTGGAGGACTAGCCCTGGAGCTATAGAGCTTGGCCGCCATGGGATGGTAGCCAAGGCTTCACGCCATCGACCTATGGATGGTGACCTGCGATCATCGGAAGGGCATGGATAAGTGGGTAAGAGGGCTGGTGTTCGCGCTGGCGGGGTGCGCCGGTCAGGTCGAAGATCCTGAACCGCGCATTGTGCGCGTAGAGGTGCCGGTGGTGGTGCGTTTGGTATTCAGAACACCCGGCGGCGGTGACTACTGTAGGAAAATACAGGTCGTAAGTTATTGATATTTCGTGTACTTTTGCCTGGTTTTTAAGTGCCAGGAAACAGACCTTTTTCCTTGTGCTTCAATAAGTTAGGCGCATTTTGCACCCACCTTGACATGGTGGGGGTCGTTGGTTCGAGTCCAATTGTGCCTACCAAATCCTAAAGGGGTCGTTGATACGACCCCTTTTTTATTGGCTGCTTGCCAGAGAATAGGCTTTCTGGAAGCATCCGCGATTCTGTTTACCTCCAGTGACTCTGGTTCGGTTCTGGTTGGCCCGCAAGGCTCCTGCCATCGTCAGGCAGGTATACCGCCGGATCGCTTCCTGGCTCATCCCAACCCATGTGACCTTTGGTAGGGGTCACCACTAGGAGAGGAGGCGCCATGCCCATCATTACTCTTCCCGACGGCAGTCAGCGTTCGTTCGATCATCCGGTATCCGTGCTCGAGGTGGCTCAGTCCATCGGTGCCGGCCTGGCCAAGGCTACGCTGGCTGGCAAGGTCAACGGAAGGCAGGTGGATGCCTGCGATCTGATCGAGGCCGATGCGACCCTGCAGATCATTACGCCGAAGGACGAGGAAGGGCTGGAGATCATTCGCCACTCCTGTGCGCACCTGGTGGGGCATGCGGTCAAGCAGCTCTATCCGAACGCCAAGATGGTCATCGGTCCGGTGATCGAGGAGGGCTTCTATTACGACATCGCCATCGACCGCCCCTTCACGCCGGAAGATATGGCGGCTATCGAGAAGCGCATGGCCGAGCTGATCGACAAGGACTACGACGTCATCAAGAAGATGACGCCGCGTGCCGAGGTCATAGAGTTGTTCAGGGCGCGTGGCGAGGAATACAAGTTGCGCCTGATCGACGACATGCCGGACGAGAAGGCCATGGGTCTGTACTTCCATGAGGAGTACGTGGACATGTGCCGTGGCCCGCACGTGCCTAACACTCGCTTCCTCAAGTCCTTCAAGCTGACCAAGATCTCCGGTGCCTACTGGCGCGGCGACTCGAAGAACGAGCAGCTGCAGCGTATCTACGGCACTGCCTGGGCGGACAAGAAGCAGCTGGCGGCCTATATCCAGCGCATCGAAGAAGCCGAGAAGCGCGATCACCGTCGCATCGGCAAGCAACTGGACCTGTTCCACCTGCAGGAAGAGGCGCCGGGCATGGTGTTCTGGCATCCGGCGGGCTGGACTGTCTACCAGGTGTTGGAGCAGTACATGCGCCAGGTGCAGCGCGAGAGCGGTTACGTCGAGGTGCGCACGCCGCAGGTGGTTGACCGCATTCTCTGGGAGAAGTCCGGCCATTGGTCGAACTACGCTGAGAACATGTTCACCACCAGCTCGGAAAATCGCGACTATGCGGTGAAGCCGATGAACTGTCCGTGTCACGTGCAGATCTTCAATCAGGGGCTGAAGTCCTACCGTGACCTGCCGCTGCGCATGGCTGAGTTTGGCTCCTGTCATCGCAACGAGGCGTCTGGTGCCTTGCACGGTATCATGCGTGTGCGCGGCTTCACCCAGGATGACGCGCACATCTTTTGTACTGAAGAGCAGGTGAAGAAAGAGGCCTCCGACTTCATCAAGCTGACCCTGCAGGTCTATGCCGACTTCGGTTTCACCGATATCGCCATGAAGCTGTCAACTCGTCCGGCCAAGCGCGTGGGCTCCGATGAGCTGTGGGATCGCGCCGAGACTGCTCTGGCTGATGCTTTGAATGAATCTGGTCTGGCTTGGGAATACCAGCCGGGTGAGGGCGCCTTCTATGGTCCGAAGATCGAGTTCACTCTGAAGGATTGTCTCGGGCGTAACTGGCAGTGCGGTACCCTGCAGTACGATCCGAACTTGCCGGAGCGCCTGGACGCCAACTATATCGCCGAGGATAACAGCCGTACGCGCCCGGTGATGCTGCACCGGGCCATTCTCGGTTCCTTCGAGCGCTTCATCGGCATGCTCATCGAGCACTACGCCGGAGCGTTCCCTGCCTGGCTGGCGCCGACCCAGGCGGTGATTATGAATATCACCGACAAGCAGGCCGATTTTGCCTTGGAAGTGGAGAAAACTCTTAACCAAAGCGGGTTTCGTGCCAAGTCGGACTTGAGAAACGAAAAAATCGGCTTTAAAATCCGTGAGCATACTTTGCTCAAGGTTCCCTATCTGCTGGTCATAGGTGATAGGGAAGTTGAGACACGATCCGTTGCTGTGCGTACCCGCGAAGGTGTAGACCTGGGCTCGATGCCTCTGGAACAGTTCGCTGAACAGCTCAAGCAAACGGTTTCCCGGCGTGGTCGCCAAGATTCGGAGTAATCATTATTAAGCGTGATATGAGACAGGATAAGCGGGCCGCCCCCAAGGCACCGATCAACGAAAACATCACTGCCCGTGAAGTTCGCCTGATTGGCGCAGACGGCCAGCAGATTGGCGTGGTTTCCATTGATGAAGCGCTGAGCGCTGCCGAGGAAGCCAAGCTGGATCTGGTGGAAATTTCCGCAGATGCGGTGCCACCGGTTTGCCGCATCATGGACTACGGCAAGCACCTGTTTGAGAAGAAGAAGCAGGCTGCTGCGGCGAAGAAGAACCAGCACCAGCAACAGATCAAAGAAATCAAGTTTCGTCCAGGGACGGAAGAAGGGGATTACCAGGTAAAGCTACGCAACCTGGTACGTTTCCTTGAAGATGGGGACAAGGCCAAGGTTTCGCTGAGATTCCGCGGTCGTGAGATGGCCCACCAGGAGCTGGGTATGGAACTGTTGAAGCGGGTCGAAGCTGACCTTGCCGAACTCGGTACCGTAGAACAGCATCCCAAGCTGGAAGGACGCCAGCTGATGATGGTCATCGCTCCCAAGAAGCGTAAATAACCTCCCGGGCACTGGCAGGCCTGATGGTTATCAGTTGTTAATGAATGCGGAGTACTAAACATGCCAAAGATGAAAACCAAGAGCGGTGCAGCCAAGCGTTTCCTCAAGACCGCTGCTGGCTACAAGCACAAGCACGCTTTCAAGAGCCACATCCTGACCAAAATGTCCACCAAGCGTAAGCGTCAACTGCGCGGTAGCGAGCTGATGCATCCGTCGGACAAGGCAAAAGTCGAGCGCATGCTGCGCGTTCGTTGATTCGGTCAAGATATTTTAGAGGTTATTACTCATGGCTCGTGTTAAGCGTGGCGTTATCGCTCGTGCCCGTCACAAGAAAATCCTGAAACTCGCCAAAGGCTACTACGGCGCGCGCTCGCGCGTATTCCGTGTTGCCAAGCAGGCTGTGATCAAGGCAGGCCAATACGCCTACCGTGACCGCCGTCAGCGCAAGCGTCAGTTCCGCGCTCTGTGGATCGCTCGTATCAACGCCGGTGCTCGTCAGAACGGTCTGTCCTACAGCCGTCTGATCGCTGGCCTGAAGAAAGCGTCCATTGAGATCGACCGCAAGGTTCTGGCCGATCTGGCAGTGAACGAAAAAGCGGCGTTTGCTGCGATTGTCGAGAAAGCTAAGGCCGTTCTGGCTTAAGTCCCCCGACAATCACTGGGTTCGCCCGGTGGCAACGTCAAAGATAGGGGAAGAGCCTTCAAGCTCTTCCCCTATTTCGTATCTGGAGTCCGTACATGGAAAACCTGGATGCATTGGTCTCGAAAGCGCTCGAGGCTGTGCAAAACACCGCAGACGTCAACGCCCTGGAACAGCTCCGGGTGCAGTATCTCGGCAAGAAAGGCGAACTGACCGCCCTGATGCAGACCCTCGGCAAACTCTCCGCCGAAGAGCGTCCGCAGGCCGGCGCCTTGATCAATGCCGCCAAGAACCAGGTTCAGGACGCCCTGAACGCTCGCAAATCCGTGCTTGAGCAGGCCTTGCTCGCCGAGAAGCTGGCCTCCGAGCGTATTGATGTGACCCTGCCGGGGCGCGGCCAGGCCTCCGGTGGCCTGCACCCGGTCACCCGTACCCTGGAGCGCGTCGAGCAATTCTTCACCCACATCGGCTACAGCGTGGCCGAGGGTCCGGAAGTCGAAGACGACTACCATAACTTCGAAGCCCTCAACATCCCCGGCCACCACCCGGCGCGGGCAATGCACGACACCTTCTATTTCAATGCGAACATGCTGCTGCGCACTCACACCTCACCGGTTCAAGTGCGCATCATGGAATCGCAGCAGCCGCCGATCCGCATTGTTTGCCCCGGCCGCGTCTATCGTTGCGACTCTGATATCACCCACTCGCCGATGTTCCACCAGGTCGAAGGCCTGCTGGTCGACGAGGGCATCAGCTTCGCCGACCTCAAGGGCACCATCGAGGAATTCCTTCGGGTGTTCTTCGAGAAGCCGCTGGGCGTGCGTTTTCGTCCGTCCTTCTTCCCCTTCACCGAGCCATCGGCTGAAGTCGACATGCAGTGCGTGATGTGCTCCGGCAAGGGCTGCCGCGTGTGCAAGCAGACCGGCTGGCTGGAAGTGATGGGCTGCGGCATGGTTCATCCGAACGTGTTGCGTATGTCTGGTATTGATCCGGAAAAATACTCTGGCTTCGCCTTCGGCATGGGCGTCGAGCGCTTGGCCATGCTGCGTTACGGCGTCAACGACTTGCGCCTGTTCTTCGATAACGACCTGCGGTTCCTGGCGCAATTTCGCTAGTACCGCCCTCGTCATCGAATTCGTTTAAGGAGAACAGACAACATGAAATTCAGTGAACAGTGGCTGCGCAGCTGGGTAAACCCGACGGTATCGCGCGACGAACTGGTGGCCCGCCTGTCCATGGTTGGCCTGGAAGTGGACGCCGTGATCCCGGTCGCCGGCCAGTTCAGCGGCGTGGTGGTGGGTGAGATCCTCAGCGCCGAGCAACACCCGGACGCCGACAAGCTGCGCGTGTGCCAAGTCAGCAATGGCAGCGCCAGCTTCCAGGTGGTCTGCGGCGCGCCCAACGCCCGCGCCGGCATCAAGATTCCCTTCGCCATGATCGGCGCTGAACTGCCGGGCGACTTCAAGATCAAGCAGGCCAAGCTGCGCGGCGTGGAGTCCCAGGGCATGCTCTGCTCGGCCTCCGAGCTGCAGATCAGCGACGACAGCAGCGGCCTGATGGAGCTGGCGGCAGACGCCCCGGTCGGCCAGGACATCCGCGCCTATCTGGGCCTGGACGATGCCAGCATCGAGATCGGTCTGACTCCCAACCGTGGCGACTGCCTGTCGCTGGCCGGCCTGGCCCGCGAAGTCGGTGCCATCTACGGCGCGCAGGTCACGACGGTCTCCGCTGCCCCGGTCGCCGCTGCCCATGACGAAGTGCGCCCGGTCGAAGTGCTGGCGCCCAAAGCCTGCCCGCGCTACCTGGGTCGTGTCATCCGTAACGTCGACCTGTCCAAGCCGACCCCGCTGTGGATGGTCGAGCGCCTGCGTCGTTCCGACATTCGCAGCATCGACGCCGCCGTCGATATCACCAACTACGTGATGCTCGAACTCGGCCAGCCGATGCACGCCTTCGACCTCGCCGAGATCAACGGCGGCATCCGCGTGCGCATGGCGGAAGAGGGCGAGAAGCTGGTCCTGCTGGACGGCCAGGAAGTCAGCCTGCGCGCCGACACCCTGGTGATCGCCGACCACAACCGCGCCCTGGCCATCGCCGGCGTGATGGGTGGCGAGCACAGCGGCGTGAGCGGCAAGACCCGCGACCTGTTCCTCGAAAGCGCCTTCTTCGACACCATCGCGGTGGCTGGCAAGGCTCGTTCCTACGGCCTGCACACCGATTCCTCGCACCGCTTCGAGCGTGGTGTTGATTCGCAGCTGGCGCGCAGCGCCATGGAGCGCGCCACCGCGCTGTTGTTGGAGATCGTCGGCGGCGAAGCCGGCCCGATCATCGAAGTGGCCAGCGCCGCCGACCTGCCGAACGTCGCGCCGATTACCCTGCGTGCCGAGCGCGTCAGCCAGATGCTGAGCATGGACATGGACGGCGCCGAGGTCGAGCGCCTGCTCACCGCGCTGGGCCTGGGCGTGACCGCCCAGGGCGCCGGCCAGTGGCAGGTGAGCGTGCCGAGCCATCGCTTCGACATCAGCCTGGAAGTGGACCTGATCGAAGAGCTGGGCCGCCTGTACGGCTACAACCGCCTGCCGGTACGTTACCCGCAAGCCCGTCTGGCCCCGCAGGCCAAGGCCGAGGCTCGTGCTGAGTTGCCGACCTTGCGTCGCTTGCTGGTAGCGCGTGGCTATCAGGAAGCCATTACCTACAGCTTCATCGATCCCAAGCTGTTCGAGCTGTTCAATCCCGGTGTGGTGCCGCTGCAACTGGCCAATCCGATCTCCGCCGACATGGCCGCCATGCGTTCCTCGCTGTGGCCAGGCCTGGTCAAGGCGCTGGAGCACAACCTCAATCGCCAGCAGTCGCGCGTGCGCCTGTTCGAGAGCGGTCTGCGCTTTGTGGGTCAGCTCGAAGGTCTGCAGCAGGAAGCCATGCTGGCGGGCGTGATCAGCGGCAGTCGCCTGCCGGAAGGTTGGGCTAATGGCCGCGAGAGCGTGGACTTCTACGACCTTAAGGCCGATGTCGAGGCGTTACTGGGGTATGCCGGCGCTACCGATGCCTTTAGCTTCGTGCCGGGTGAGCATCCGGCTCTGCATCCTGGACAGACCGCGCGCATCGAGCGGGAAGGGCGCCTGGTCGGTTTCATGGGGGCGCTGCACCCAGAGCTGTCAAAAACCTTGGGGCTGGATCAGCCGGTGTTCCTCTTCGAGTTGTTGTTGGCTGAGGTCGCTAGTGGTCGTATGCCTGTGTTCAGTGAGTTGTCGCGTTTCCCTGAGGTGCGCCGTGACCTGGCGCTGCTAGTGGATCGCGAACAGCCCGCCGAAGCCGTGCTTGCCAGTATCCGCGAGGCTGCGGGCGAATGGTTGACGGACCTCAAGCTATTTGACGTCTATCACGGTAAAGGCATTGATCCGCATAGAAAAAGCCTGGCAGTTGGCTTGACCTGGCAACATCCATCGCGCACTCTTAATGACGATGAGGTGAGTACAACTACGCAAAACATCATCACCTCGCTTGAAGAAAGGTTCAACGCCACGTTAAGGAAGTAGCGTATGGGGGCTCTGACGAAAGCTGAAATGGCGGAACGTCTGTATGAAGAGCTTGGCCTGAATAAGCGGGAAGCCAAGGAGTTGGTGGAGCTGTTTTTCGAGGAAATCCGCCACGCGCTGGAAGACAACGAGCAGGTCAAATTATCCGGTTTCGGCAATTTTGACCTGCGCGACAAACGTCAGCGTCCAGGTCGAAATCCCAAGACAGGCGAAGAAATCCCGATCACGGCTCGCCGTGTCGTCACCTTTCGTCCGGGCCAGAAACTGAAGGCCAGAGTAGAGGCATATGCTGGAACCAAGTCATAACGACGAGCTGCCGCCTATCCCTGGCAAGCGCTACTTCACGATCGGCGAAGTTAGCGACCTCTGTGCCGTCAAGCCACACGTTTTGCGTTACTGGGAGCAGGAGTTTCCCCAGCTCAATCCGGTGAAGCGGCGCGGTAATCGCCGTTATTATCAGCGCCAGGATGTGCTGATGATTCGCCAGATTCGAGCCCTGCTGTACGATCAGGGCTTCACTATCGGCGGCGCGCGTCAGCGTCTCTCCGGCGATGAGGCCAAGGACGACACCACCCAGTACAAACAGCTGATTCGTCAGATGATCGCCGAGTTGGAAGAAGTCCTGCTAGTGCTGCGCAAATAGCGCTGCTTAGCAAAAAAAACTTCCACAATTCAGCAGCTTATAGTAAAGTCCAATCCGCTTCAGATAACCCTGAAGCATCCTCGGGGCGTAGCGCAGCCCGGTAGCGCACTTGCATGGGGTGCAAGGGGTCGAGTGTTCGAATCACTCCGTCCCGACCAAAAATCCCTAGAAAATCCAACCACTTAGCGGTGGTTGGATTTTTTTATGCCTGATGGTTTTCTCACCCCGCCTAGAAATCTGCGTTTTGGTCACCGTTGGGTCACCGTTAGCCTTAATCTGATTTCTCCAGATTGGCCTCGTCACCGTTTCGGCCATCTTGAGGCTCTGCTAAGCCGGAGCGCCACTCAGCTAACTCTCCCAAAGCTCAATGCGGCAAATCTCTCGACAGGCAGGGCAATGTTGCTCCCCATTGCCCTGCCTGATCGGGAGGGTCGGCTCTGGTCAGGGCTGCATCTATTGATATAGCTATTAACTACCAACTCTTACTACCCATCACTACCCTCACCACTGACTACCACCAGAGGGAAAGAAGACCAGTAAAAAGAAACACATCACGTACCTGGTATGCGACATAACCAACCAGGTACTCAGCCATGAACAACCTCAAGCACAACACCCACCTCTCACAGTCCGACATAGCCCTGCAGATCGAGTCACTCGTTCAGGCTATCGAGCGCAGCGATACACCCGCATTTCGGATCACGCACAAACGGTCAGGCTATGAGCGGGTCGAAGAGACCAGACTCTCCCGGTACTTCACCAACGTCCAGCAGATGTACAACCTGTTCGATGACCGAGTGCCATACGACTACAGCGAGCACCTGTTAGCGTTCCGGGAAGCCTGTGATGACATCGGCCTTCAGCGTTCACCCAATGGCCCTGTCTGCATGAGCGAGACGGGTACGTACTGGCTCAGTCATCAACAGAGCATGAACGTCCTTACCGAACGGATCCGTGAACTGACACGAGAGCAGTGGTATCGGCGTAGGAAGTGGGACCGACAGGAGTTGGCCAAGCAGCAGGATCGGGACATCACCGAGTACACGGATGCGATGATGAGCCGATACTCGCGTACGACGATCATCAGGTTGAACCTGTACTACTGGTCTGAGGCCCAAGCCAGGCTGCGTATCGAGCAAGTGTTCGATCACTTGGATGCCCTGATTAGCAAGCACCACCGCCATCCGATCTTCAAGCACCTTATCGGGTACATCTACGCCGTGGAGCAGGGGGGTCGAAATGACGGTAGGGGTTACCACATCCATGCAGCCTACTTCTTCAATGGCAATCAGGTATGCCGGGATGTCTGTAAGGCAACTGGGATCGGCAAGCTGTGGGAGGAGATCACTCGTCGTCAGGGCTATGCCCACAGCTGTAACCATGACAAGGATCAGTACGGCGACAAGCTAGGCATCGGCCAGATCCAGAGGGATGATCAGTCGAAACGGCTTCATACGCACAAGGCGATGACGTACCTGGTCAAGGACGATCAGCACCTGCGCTTGAAGCCTGCGGGAGCACGCTGCCTGCGTAAGGGCTCTCTGGGTCGGTTCCGTCGGTCTGCATAGATTTTTCCGAGTTTCCTGAACTTCTGTTGATGGTTTAGGCTCCGGCCAGGAATCAAATGCTGACGAGAGCGCTGCGGGATGACGGAAAATGGAGAGCGCTGCCGACGGCATTACCAGTCGGTATACGAACGGAATAAGTCAGAGATCAGCAAGGGCCGTGCTCTTGATGAAAGCCTGCATCATTTCCTCGACCGGCGCCCGGCTGGTAAGAACCAGTCAGCACTTGAGCGTGCGCAAGGCCTGGCAGCGGCATTGTTTTGGTTTGATGCGGATGCGGTTGCTCAATCCGAGCTCGCTAGCCTGGCACTCAGCCGGGTGCTGCATTTCGATAATGCAGTCAGCATCGAGCTGCTGTTGCACCTTGCCAGCCATAACCCGGAAACCCTCAGATGGGCGATTCGCTACTCGAAGCTGTTTGAGCGTATCGAGTCGCCCCTCTGGCTTACGCTGCGTGTGGCGCTCACAGGGGATGACTGGCAAGTATTCTTCGGTGTCTGTGATCGGTTGCTGGATCAGCTCAAGCCCTTTGATGAGCTTATTGCTCACGCCGAAAAACAGCTAAAGCACTTGTCGCTGCTGGAGCTGTTTTCCTACCTAAGTGTGCTGGCCTACCAGGCATTTACCGAAGACGGTTCCGGTGATCCTTCCGGTCAGCAGTGGAAGGTCTACAACCGCATTATTTTGAACAAGCTTCGCGCTTGCTCGGAAGAGGATTTCCGCCTTAGCGAGTCACGGCTTGGGCAATCGCTGAAACGGCACCTGTCACCGATTATCTTTCCCGGATCCAGCAATTCTGACGGGGTGAGATGTCGTCAAAATCTCGAATCTCTTGCCCTTCTAATTGGGGCCACTCAAGAGCGGATTGACTACGAAGGCTCGATCGACTGGTTCTGCTTTGATCCTGAATGCCGTTACCAGCTAAAACCCGGTGAGCCGGTTATCTACAACCAGTCGGAGGCGGGAACAGAGCGGTGGCGGCGTACCGGGCGTAAAAGTGATTTGCTTTGGCACTACTGGATGAATCGCGCCGTGCATGCCTTCGCTCTCTCCGGCATGGCTGAACAAATCATCGGTTCACCTGAGAATCATGAGCTGAACCAGTTGGCCTTTATCAAGGCGGTTCGCAGCAAGCTGCAGCTGCAGCAAATCTACGGCTTGGATGACCGGCTCTCGCTCAGTGATGGCTCCCAGGTTCAGCTTCACCACTTGCTGCTGGCGAGCGAGCTGAGCTCGGTTTTCTTTCAGAAAGAGTTTATCCAGCCATTCCAGCGTCACTTGCGCGAATCGGGTGTGCTTGCTCAGGCTCTGGGGCGCTTAGCCATGAATGGCATACTTTCCGGTGAAAACCGGTTCCCGATGACCTGGTCCGAAGAGCCAGAAAAGATCCGCAGGATCACTGGTTGGACTGTCTGTGACGAACACCCTAAAGGCTGCGCCAGCTCGGCCAAGGCAATCCTCACGTTCTGGACCAGCGACTTCAAGGCGCTATCTCAGCAATTGAAACTGCAGGCGGGGATGCCAGCGCCGAGGCTGTATGAGCAGCCCTTCTACAAAATCGGACGCTATAGCTTTCAGTTCCCTTGGGTTGGCGCGCAGCAGAACAACCTGACGGCGGCCATCAATAACCTTCGGCGGGTAAACGCCCGTCGGGCCGACATGCAGACTGAAACCCAGCGCGTAGAGCTCGCACTTGCCGAGAGTCTTCGGCAACGAGGCTTTGCCGTTGAGGTGGGGTATCGGCCTGCTGTGACAGACGAGGATGATGCCGGCGAGGTGGATCTGATCTGCCACCTGGATGGTGTGCTACTGCTCCTTGAGGTCAAGTCAGGCTATATCCGTTCGACCAAACATGAGGTCTGGTTGCATCGCACCAACACGTTGCGCAAGGCTGCCTGGCAGTTGCGGCGCAAGCAGGAAGCGGTGCTTAGTGCGCTGATGGCCGATCAAGAGCTGCGCGCCAGGCTGGGCTATAACGGTCATGAACCGGGAGCAGCTTTGCGCGCCTGGATCGTCGATACCTCTATTGAGCTCGATGGGCAGTCAGTTGATGGTTTCAGGGTTGTGTCTCGTGAAGCTCTTGAAGTCATTCTGCGTGATGAGAGGCAGCTCCTTAGGCCAATAGACCAGCTTGACGAGGAAAGTCGTGATTCATTGTTTCCTGGGGGGTTCAAAGTCGGCCGATTCATCGCCGTTGTTGAGTCGGATGAGCTGTGGCGAGACCTTTGCTAGAGCCTGAATATCGGCGACTTTGGTTCATCCGAATGAAGAGTTCAGTTGAGCCGGCTACGTAGGCGCAAGGTAAATGAGGTACCCGGCCCCGGATGGTCGGCGTGCGCCTGCACTCGAAGCTTGAAGGGCGGACGATCGGGTTTTTCGCCCGTTGAGATAGAACCTTCACATGAGCATGGTTTGTGCCTCATTTGCCGACGCTCAGTCAAAGCCAACTCTGAAGCGAATCAAACGGAGTGTGGCTTGTCATGAAAGTATTACGCTTGAATTCTGTCGTCTTGGCCACGGGACTTGCCAGGTCAACGATCTACAAACTAATTGGCTCAGGTGAATTTCCGCGGCCTGTACCCCTGACCGCGCGAAGTGTTGGTTGGATTGAGGGCGAGGTGATTGCTTGGATCCAGTCGAAAATTGAAGAGCGCGAAAGGGAGTGAGTGTTTAAGCAAATCTGAGGTGGTGGCGGGGTGCATTATTGCGCCTTGGCCACCATTAATTCAGACCAGCGGGTGGTGTATGCAGGGGAGAGCATTTCTCTTCGCATAGCCCACTCGACTGGCTTGGCGATGCGTCCAGGCTGCAGGGTACCTCGCCCCCAACGATTGTTGATCGCGTCCAGGGTGCTCATCAGTCGCTCTGTTTTTACGGGTTGTTCGGGTGCAAACAGATCCGGCGTGTATTCATTCTTGCGACACAGATCCAGGAGTAGCACCTGGGCCTTGGCATAGCTGAAGCCTTCGCGGTACAGATGCTTCAGTCCAGCCTGTACAGCCTTGATGATCATTCGGCTGTCGTCGGTTGGGTAAGGCAGTTGGCACAGGATGCCATTGGCGTATTTGGCTTCAGTAGGATTGAACATCCCAGTGCGCAGACTCACACGCACCTGCCGGCAGAGCGACTCCTGCTTGCGCAGCTTTTCAGCAGCGCGGGTGGCGTAGCTGGTCATGGCTTCCTGGATGGGAGCTAACTCACGCAGGCGCTTGCCGAACGAGCGGCTAGAGCAGATCTCCTGCTTTGGCTCGGTCTCGTTCTCGATCTCCAGGCACGCCACTCCGCGCAGTTCGCGCACAGTCTTCTCCACCACGACGTTGAATCGCTTGCGCAGTGTCCAGGCATCCATCTGTGCCAAGTCCCAAGCGGTTTTGATTTGCATGCCTTCCAGGTGCGCACGCATGCGGGGGCCAACGCCCCAGACTTCCTCTACGGGCATGGCCTTAAGCAGCTTGTCGCGACGAATCGGATCGCGGATGTCTACGACGCCACCAGTTTGCTTCTGCCAGCGTTTGGCGGCGTTATTGGCGAGCTTGGCCAGTGTCTTGGTCGTAGCGATGCCAATGCCGACAGGGATGCCAGTCTTTTGTCTGATTTCTGCCTGTACCTGGCGACCTATCGACTCCAGAGGTTCAGGGAGTCCAGTCATATTGGCAAAGGCTTCGTCGATGCTGTAGACCTCGATACTCGGGAAGCAGCTTTCCAAGATCGTCATCACACGCTCGCTCATATCGCCGTAGAGGGCGTAGTTGCTGCTGAAGGCAACGATGCCGTGGCGCTTGAGGTCGCCTCTAATCTCGTGGAAGAGGGCGCCCATCTTCACGAAAGGCTTGGCATCGGCAGAGCGGGCAATCACACAGCCGTCGTTGTTGCTGAGCACGACGATGGGGGTGCGCAACAGGTCAGGACGAAACACGCGCTCGCAACTGGCGTAGAAGCTGTTGCAGTCGACCAGTGCGTATGCCGGCTCAGCCATGAGTTAGGTGATTCCGCAGGCTGTGAGTGACGACGCCCCAGATCGTCAGCTCATCGTTCTCTAGGATGTAGCGCGGAGAGTAGGCCAGGTTATCCGACTGCAGGATGAACTGGCCCTGTTCCTGTGCCAGGCGCTTTACCAGGACATCGCCGTTTAGGCAGGCAACGACCACATGGCCCGGTTTTGCCGGGATGGCGCGGCTGACGATCAAATGGTCACCGTCAAAGATGCCTGCCCCAGTCATGCTGTCACCGCTCACGGCGACCACATAGGTGTGCGTAGCTTGCAGATCGAGCAGAGCATCAAGCGATAACTTGTGCTCCATGTGATCAAGCGCAGGGCTGGGAAAGCCAGCCGGAACGCGTGCATCAAAGACGGGAAGGAGTGCGCTGCTGCACTGCAGCGTGCCGAGGATAAGTGCGGTGCTCATAACGGGTTGTCCGGTATCTGTATTTATATACAGTATCCAGCACTCCGCCATCCAGACAAGGCGCGTTCGTCGCCGGTGTCTGGGATATGCACGGATTGTTTACAGGCGAAAAGTAGACAGATCGCGCTGTCGGGCCGATCTAGCTAGGTTGGTGAAAACCGACTAGGAGGATCTCCTATGAACTTGCTGCCCGCCCTTAACGATCTTTTGCCACTGGCGCTGTTGCTGCCTGCACTGCTCGGGCTGGCCAAGCTGGCCTACGGTGGCACTACGGATTAAGAGATAGCCTCGCCTAGCGGCATCGACTCAAAGCCAGGCGTGCCTGTCGTTAGTCAGTGATATAGCCAGGGCTGTAGCTCATCCAGGTTGACGACCACGATCTGCTGAGCCGTGGCTTTGGCATGCACTTTGGTCGGATCGATCTGATAGCGTTGCAGTACGTACTGCACCAACGCACCTCGGGTCTCGATCACCAGCTGCCCATCACGCATGCCGTAGTCTGCCTCGATGATGGAGCGCTGCTCGGGCTTGAGGCGTGAGTCCGGCTCAATCACTACCGTTAGCAGGGTGTTCCAGCCATCGTCGAGTTCGCGAGTGTGCTCCGAGGGTGCATCCATCAGGTCAGGCTCACCGCGAAAGCGGCTCAGTACGAAGTCGCGGTAGTCGCGGTTTTTCTCGCAGTAAGCCCGCACATGCCAGCGCATACCGGTGTAGATCAGGGTATGCGGTGCGATCAGTCGGGTTTCGCCGTCCGGCGTAGTGAAGGAAACATACTCGCACTCCAGTCGAAGGCCCTCGCGGCAGGCCTTGAGCAGCGGGCGCAGTACCTCCGGGCGCACTGAGCGATCCGGCACATCCAGTACCTCAGTGTGCGCATAGGCCAGAGCCAGTCCCTCGATGTGTGGGGCACGGTCGTGATTCTGGTTGAGCAGGTGCAGGTAGGCGCTGGCACTGTCATCGATAAACAGAGGTTTGAAGTGGCGGCTCGGCACATACCCCTTCAAATGCTTGTCGTATTCCAGGTTCTTTGGCGCGTAGTCGGTGATGTAGGAGTTGATGTCCTTCGACGCTTGCTGCCGGCTGATGCCAAAGCTCTGCATCAGATGGCCTGTGGTCAGACGGCCCTCCCACCAGACGATGGTCTCGATCAGGCGATAGCGCAGCGCCAGGTCCCAGCGCACGGACTCGATTTCCTGTTTGCGTTTCATCCCTGCCTCACTTCCCCGAGAACTCTAAGTCCGTTAAGTCATTCAAGGGCTGATTGTACTGTCTGGTAGAGGCACAATCCGTCTGAAAAATTGACGTGTATAAATGCTCACTATTGGTGTGTCTAGGCGCGCGACATATCTTTTAGGTAGTCCTTTGGGTGTAGTGATCAAGATTGGGTAGCCCAACATAAATGCCCATTGTCGATAGATTTTTCGCGAGCAATTTTTTCTGTCTGCACCACCTCAGCTGAAGGCATCGCGAAGTGCAAGCTATCTGAGTCGATGGCTGAAATATGAACAGAGGTTCAAAAAAAAGTGCTCAGACGCCTCTCAGGCTTTACCCAGATAAGACCGGTGGATATTGTGACAGTCGTATCATCATGGAAAGTTCAGTGGCGTCACGGATATCAGCTGGTCCGACTCATCTCTTGACTGGGCGCGTTGATTTTGCATCACCCTCGTTCGGTCTTAGTATGCCTACCCGTACGAAGGGGATGTCTTTTCGTGCCGTTTGGGACGGAGCCATCGACAAGGAGTCACCCCTGAAAATCGTTATGCAGCAAATCCATTTCCCAAGCTATTGCTGTGGGTGCGCGCTTATGAGGGTGCCACGGTCTTGGCTATGAACCCTCTACTACGTATGGCGTCGATTGCTGGCGTTGAGGTTGCCGTAAAGCTCCATATCGCCAGGGGCGATGACCTAAACGCCCGGGACAACGCAGGCGCCACTCCTCTGATGCTTGCCGCCGCAAGAAGAAAAAAGGGTGTTGTGCGTCTTCTTTTGACTGCTGGAGCCAATCCGGAGCTGCTCGACTCTCAAGGGGTGAGCACCCTGGCCTACGCGGAGAAGGGGGGGTGTTCTGAATGTATCGATCTGCTGCGAAATGCTCTGGATATTCTGAACCCGATAAAAGCGGGCGAGGTGCCCGGAGAGGCTTCATACCTGTCGAGTGGGTCGACCCAAGCCAATGCCCCAAAGGCAGATACTTCCCAGGCTTTCCTCTCTAGAGAGCTTGATTCCTGTAAGGCGGAGGATGAGCCGGTCTGTATGGAAACTCAGCTCACAAAAGTAGCTGAAGTTGATGGCCGTTTCGTTCCTAGACCTTCTGCCTCTGATGAAGTGTCTTTTCTGAGGGTGGCGGAGTCGCTCACTGTCAAACAAGTGTTACCCGTCGATATGGGAAGGTTGTCAAGCCTAATCGATATTGACGACGAGCCTCTTGATTCTGGATTCGAAAGTGATTGGTTGGCGGAGTCGGAGGCGGTTGCCCCGAAGGGTGACGATACCGTTTCCAAGGGAACCAGAGAGCTTCAGGACGCGATCGGTCGGCACAAAGCTATCGATACTGATATGGAGTGGGACGACGTTGATCTGTTCCTCCCGGCAAGGGCGCTTCCGGTGGTGCGTGACGAGGGCGAAGGCGTCCGTGGTTTGTTACTCCGGGCGATTCGTGAGGGGGCTGTATCCGAAGCCGATCTTATCGAGGTCTGTCGAGGGGCTGACGACTGTCGCGATGAAGAGTCTGAGCGATTGCTGGCCTTTGTTTTGGGCGATCTGGGTGGAGTGATCGACGAATCCGCGGTGTGGGCTTGTCAGTCGGGTCTGACTGAGCCGACGGCCGAAGAGGAGTCTTTGTTAGTTGAGGCACTGGAGTTTGCGGAGGATCTGGCGTCCGGTCGCAACGACCCTTTGCGATACTACGTGAAAGGACTAAAAACCGACCTGCTTCGGGCCGAAGAAGAAATTTCTTTGGGACGCGAGATGGAGGAGGCCGGGGCTCAGGCGCTGGACGCGCTTTCTGGCTGGCCCGCGGGCCTTTCTATGGTTTTTGAGGCTGCCGATAGGGTTGCGCGCGGAGAAACTGATTATGGAGCATTCAGTTCCGAGATTGTGCCCGGAGAGGGAGAGGAGGAGAGCATTGGGGCAACGGCAATTGAGGACGATGCTGAAAAAGATGAAGAAGTAGCCTCTGATCCACGGGGGGCAGCTTTCCTCTCTGCAATATCAGCGGCAAGATCTGCGGGCGGGGATCAAGTCCGAGTGCGTTCAGCACTTGCAGCTGCGTGCCTTTCAAGAGGCTTCCTGTTAGAGCTTGCACGTAAAGCAGCCGATCCGGCGGGCGAGACTTTCGTATCTGCAGTTCGGCGCCAAGTCGTTGCAAGGGAGCGGATGATCCTCGCTAACCTGCGCTTGGTGTACTCCACTGCCAGGAAATATATGTGGTCTGAGCTTCCCTTCGATGATCTGGTGCAGGAGGGGAATATCGGTCTTATCAAGGCCGTTGAGCGCTATGACTGGCGAAAGGGATTTAGATTTTCCACTTATGCAATGTGGTGGATCCGTCAGCAGATATCTCGCGCAATAGACAACAAGGCTAGAACCATTCGCGTTCCAGTGCACGTTCACAGAGAAGCATTGCCTATCCTGCGCCAGAGGGCACTATATGAAAGCAAGACAGGGCGCCCTGAAACCGAAATCGAGACGTCGCGTCGCATGGGCATACCCATCGATAAAGTCAGATTCTTCCTGGCAACTTTTAGTGATGTCGTCTCCTTGGATGAGGTCAGCAGAGATACTGGACTTCCTCGTATAGACACCTTAGAGGAGTTTGAGACTTCGGATCCTGCTTCTGCAGTTGAGGAGAACTCTCTTCGGGAACTCCTTCTCAAGACTATTGGTAGCCTTGATGAGCGTGCCGCTGAGGTAATCAAGCTTCGCTTTGGTCTGGGGGGCGAAGAGCCCATGACTTTGGAGGAGGTGGGGCTTCGATTCAATGTTACTCGCGAACGAATTCGACAAATAGAATCAAAAGCCTTGGGGAAATTATCCACCCCTGCAAGGAAAGAAAAACTTGCTTTGTACATGGGCGATCAATTTGAGTGGAAGCGCCCCCCCGCCCTCCCTCCCTCCTCAGCGGAAATGCCACAATCTTCCGAAGATAAGCATGCTCGAGAGGTGATGTGTGCTCAACAGCTCGCTGAATCGTTGGAGGATGTTTTCCAATCGGGCGAGCAATCTGCGTCTAAGAGAAGCCCTGAGGCAGTATCCGAACGTCAATATGAGTTGCTTTCCAAGCTTCTCGAAGAGGCTCGAATGTTAGGGCTTACGGTAGAGGACGCTCGTCCCCATGGCGGACAGATCCGCGTGTCGTTTGCTGCACGATCAGATGCCGCTATTCGCAATATTGCCCGGAAACTCATGAATGCCGGATTTACCCTTCATTTAGGAAATACCTACGTCAAATGAACGTGAGAACCCGATTTGCTCCGCCACGAGCGGGGGCGATGCTGGAGGCCCTGCGTGGGCTCGGTTATTCGACAGCAGCTGCTTTGGCAGATGTGATTGATAACAGCGTGTCAGCTGGGGCAACAGAGGTTCGTGTGAAATTTGAATGGGATGGGCAGGAAAGCCGTATATCCATTCTGGACAACGGCCAAGGAATGGACGATGCCGAACTGGAGACCGCTATGACTCTTGGTGCCAAGAGTCCTCTTGATGAGCGCGCACCCACTGATCTCGGTCGTTTCGGGATGGGATTGAAAACTGCCTCCTTCTCTCAATGCCGGTGTCTTACTGTCGCATCTAGAAGAATGGATGGCCCCGTTTCCTGTTTGCGTTGGGATCTTGATGCCATTGCGGTATCGCCGGACGGTGGTTGGAAGATGTTTGAGGGGCCGGCCTTTGGTTCCGATGCGTTCGTTGAGCCAATCGAGACTCTCTGTCATGGAACGATCGTCCTCTGGGAACGATTGGATCGCATTGTGACACCCGGTTATGACCTCGATCACTTTGCGGGCTTGGTCGACGACGTAGAGCAACGTTTGGCAATGGTCTTCCATCGTTTGCTGGAAGGGCCAAGTCCGATTCTTCGGCTATTCATTAACGACAGATTGGTGAGTCCTTGGGATCCCTTCATGACGGGCCACCCTGCGAAACCGTGGCAATCACCTGTCGCTCAGATTATCACTCCGTCCGGTCTCATTGAGGCTCAATGCCATGTTCTGCCACACAAAGATCGGATCACCGAGGACGAATACCGTAAAGCAGGCGGGCCAGAAGGGTGGACATCCCAGCAGGGCTTTTACGTGTACCGGAACCGCCGTTTGCTTCTGGCTGGAGGGTGGCTTGGGCTAGGGCAGGGACGCGCGTGGAATCGGGAGGAGCCTCAGCGGCTCGCCAGAATCAGGTTGGATATCCCCAACACTGCTGATTCCACTTGGAAGATTGATGTCAAGAAGTCAACCGCACGGCCACCTGTAACAGTGCGCCCATGGCTTACCAAGTTGGCTGAGGATACTCGAGAAAGAGCTAGAAGGGTTTTTGCCTTTCGTGGCGCGCCAATGCCAGGACCGGGTGGCCTCAAGGTCGAACAACAAGCATGGCGTGTCGACAGGCTCAAAGGCGGTGTGCGTTACCGCATTGATGAGGGGCATCCGGCGGTAGCTGCAGTTATAGAGGCGGTTGGTGACAAAGCTGACCTTGTCCGGGCGATGCTCCGGGTTGTAGAAGAGACCGTCCCTGTTCAGCGGATATGGCTCGACACTGCCGAGAACAAGGACACACCGAGAACCGGCTTCTCGGGAGAGGCCGAGACGGCCCCCGATGGCGTCAAGACCGTGCTTCTGACCCTGTTCAGGGACATGATCGGGCGACGCGGCATGAGTCCGGAGGCGGCCGTCAGAGCCCTGTCCTCTACGGAGCCTTTCCAAATCTATCCAAATCTCGTCGCGAGCCTCCCGGATATCGCGGCAACGCCTGACGAAGGGAACGCAGGATGACGGAAGAGCAGAGTAAGGTATTTCAGCGGGTCGTAAGCGTCGCTCAGACGTTCTTGGCCGAGGCCATGGAGAAGGGCGCGGTCACGCCGACCCTGATCGCCGAGAAGGTCGACTTCGTGGCGACTCACATGGCCCCGGGCGAGAACGTCGACAGGAAGGAGGTGGTCGCGGAGCTCATTCGTCGATTCAGCCTGTGGATCGGCGGGGCCTCCACTCTCTCCGACAAGACCGGCCACAAGGACTGGCTCACTGCCGCCCGCAGGAAGGATTGGCGCTACTGGCAGCGCTATCGCGACTTTCTAGAAGGCAAGATGTCCGTCAAGGCCGTGGACGCCTTGGATGACGCGACCAACAAAATATTGGAGCTGCTCGAAGATCCTCTGCGTGAGGGATGCTGGGATCGGCGCGGGCTCGTCGTCGGGCACGTCCAGTCAGGAAAGACAGGGAACTACACTGGGCTGATATGTAAGGCAGCCGACGCAGGCTACAAGATTGTCATCGTCCTAGCCGGTCTGCACAACAACCTGCGCTCGCAGACACAGATTCGTTTGGAGGAAGGCTTTCTCGGCTACGAGACTTCGGCGAAGAATGACGTAGTCCGCTACATCGGCGTCGGCGAGAACGGTCGCGACGCTGAGATTCGCCCCAACTGCGCGACGAATCGCTCCGATAACGGGGATTTCAACACCAAGGTCGCGAAGCACCTGGCCATCTCCCCGGAGCAGCGTCCCTGGCTCTTCGTGGTGAAGAAGAACAAGACGGTGCTAGACCGCCTCCTCAAATGGATTCGCAACCACGTCGCGGATTCCAAGGATGCCGACGGCCGTCCGCTCGTTTCAGGTTTCCCTCTGCTGCTGATCGACGACGAGGCAGACCATGCGTCGGTCGATACGGGGGATCAAGTCGTGAACAAGGACGGCACGGTAGACGACGAGTATCAGCCGAAGGCCATTAACAGCCGAATCCGGAAAATTCTTCACTCCTTCTCCCGAAAGGCCTACGTCGGATACACCGCCACTCCGTTCGCAAACATCTTCATTGATCGACGCAAGGCGACCAAGGAAGAGGGCCCCGACCTGTTTCCGCAATCCTTCATCATCAACATCTCTGCACCCTCCAACTACATTGGCCCCGCCCGTGTCTTCGGGCTGCGCTCGACTGAGGGCAGAAACGGTGGCCTGCCGCTGACCCGGGAGGTGAATGATCAGTCTGATGCTCGGGGCGAGGACGGCTGGATGCCACCCCGACACGACAAGAGCCACGTGCCCATGTTCGAGGGACGTGATGAGGTCCCACCGTCCCTCAAGGAGGCGGTATCCGCCTTTGTCTTGGCCTGCGCAGTCCGCGTTTTACGTGGTGAGGGCCGCAGGCACTGTTCAATGCTGATTCACGTGACCCGCTACACCGCTGTCCAGGAAGAGGTGCGACGCCAAGTCGACGAGCTCGTGAAACGCTTCCGCAACCGGGTGAGAGGGTTCGCTCAGGCGGAGAAGGATAAGTTGATGGCCGAGTGGCGCGAGCTCTGGGAAACCGACTTCATCCCAACGTCGGCCGCCGTGGCGACGGCTATGGGAGAGGTGGGAGGCGAATTCGACCTTCCACAGTGGGAGGACGTCGAGGCAGTGCTCCCTGAAGTACTCGAAGATCTTGCGAACAGCGTCAGGGCTATTAACGGCTCGGCTGGAGACGTCCTTGACTACGCTGAGCGCGAGGAGACCGGCTTGAAGGTCATCGCCGTCGGTGGCGACAAGCTCGCCCGGGGGCTGACTCTTGAAGGCCTCTGCGTCAGCTACTTCGTGCGCTCCACGAAGATGTACGACACCCTGATGCAGATGGGGCGTTGGTTCGGCTACCGTCCTGGGTACCTCGATTTATGCCGCCTTTACACGACTTCAGATCTTGTCGAGTGGTTCGGCCACATAGCCGACGCGGCTGAGGAGCTTCGCCAAGAGTTCGACACCATGGCAAAGGTCCATGCCACGCCGGAGAACTATGGCATGAAGGTTCAGTCGCATCCCGTCCTGATGGTGACCTCACCGATCAAGATGCGCAGTGCCAAGACCTTGCAAGTCTCCTTCTGCGGGTCGGTCCTCGAAACTGTCGCCTTCCATCGCGATGTCTCCATTATCGAGAAGAATCTCGTAGTTATGGAGAGGCTGCTCGACGCTGCCGGTTTACCGACCGAGGGCAGCGGTGTCATTTCGCGTAAACGAGGTACGGGTAGTCAGGAGTGGAAAGGGTTCCTCTGGGAGGGCGTTCCTTCAGAGCATGTGATTGAGTTTTTCTCCGGGTACTTGACTCATCCGGCGGCAAGGAAGGTGAACAGCGCGGTCTTGGCCGAATTCGTCAAGGCTATGGCGACCAAGGGCGAACTTACGTCTTGGACCATTGCGCTTGTTGGTGCAAAAGATGGAAGTGAAGGCGGCGGGCCCAGTGTCTTCTGCGGAAAGTATGCACTGGAACATATGGTCACTCGAAACCAGAACCCAGGTTCCAAGGGGGACCACTATTCCATTGGCCGACTTTTGTCGTCCAGAGACGAGGCAATTGACCTCGACGAAGATGCATGGATGGCTGCTCTGAAACTCACCCTTGAGGACCGAGCGAAGGACCCCGCAAGAGGAACCGAGGAGACCGGAAAGGAACCTCCCAAGTCGCCTAGCGGCCCGAGTGTTAGGAGGGTGCGCGGACTGGGCGCCGATGGTGTCCCCAGTCACCCCGAGAGAGGGCTTCTGCTGCTATATCCCATCGATCCGAAAGGGGCTGGGTTCCTGGACGATGCTCCGCCCGTCATTGGGTTCGGGGCCAGCTTCCCCGCCAGTCGCTCGACGACCACTGTCAAGTACGAGGTGGATCACCTTCTCTGGGAGATCGAATATGCCCCGACCTATTGACGAGTTCGTCTCTGCCTGGGAAGCGCTCTCTGGAGGTTGTGAGGAGGAGAGCGGCTGGCGCGGTATCGCCGTGACTCCAGTCGGGGAGTGCGAACTCTTGGCCGCTCGGCGCTTCCCCGGTAACGAGGAGGCTCTTCTGGCTTGCTTTCCGACTGCCCGTCTCGGTTCGTCCGAGCGACTGCCTGAGGGCAGGGGGTTCGAGGTCGTTCGCGCGGATCCACATGGCGACGGTAAGACTTGGATAGCGTTGTCCCGTAAGGACTCGGGGAGTCCCGAACTGTTCGTGGAAATGGTCGGCGACGTCGCCGGGGCTATGGATGGCTGCGCGGCGGAGGGCGAGGCCGTCGTTCTGCGGACCATGCTGCGCCGGGTGCGCATGTGGCAACAGTTCATGTCCCGCGGCGCGGGACCTCTCAGCCCTGAGGCGGAGCTCGGCCTGGCGGGAGAGCTCTTCTTCATGGGCGTTCTTCTTGACGCGGGGATTTCACCGGAGACGATCCTCAGCGGTTGGGTCGGGCCCGACGACGCCCCTCAGGATTTCCTTTTGGGAGACGGAGCTATAGAGGTCAAGGCGACGATGTCCTCATCCGGCTTTCCGGTGAAGATAGGCTCGTTGGAGCAGTTGGACGACGCAGTCGCTTCGCCGCTGTTCCTTGCGGCAGTCAGGTTTGCCAGAGGAGAGGGGGGGGCGACCCTTCCCGAGATTGTTGGTGAGGTCGAACGACGTCTGGGTGGTGAGTCTGAGTTGATTGACTTCCTGCATGAGAGGCTCATGGTCGCTGGTTACTCAGACGCCCACGCGGGCCAATACTCCCGAAGGTTCGAGTCAAAGGAGAAGCGGACTCTCTCCGTGTCTGCGGGATTCCCACGGTTGACGGTCGGAGCCGTGCCAGCTGGTGTCACTCGAGCAATTTACGAAATCAATCTTGATCACGCCGGGGATTTTCTCGTGGACCTCGACGTGGCTTTAAAGCAGCTAGGAGTAACGGATGACGCTTGACGAATTCTTCACTGAGACAAGGGGCGAGATAGCGGCTCAGATGAGTGACGGATCACCCTTTGCTGAGCTCGTTTTCTCAGAAGTAGTGATGCAGCACCTCGTTGATGCCGGAATGACGTTCGAGCCGGTCGTCTGTCACTTTCAAGGGAAGGTCGGCAATGCGAACCTGCGTTTGAGCGGCTACGCCATGTCTGAAGAGGCCGATCAGCTTGACCTGTTTGTAAGCCTCTACGAGGGTTTCGAGGGTCTGCAGCCGATACCGGAGCAAGATGTGAAGACGGCGGCGGCTCAGTGTGTTCGCTTCTTGGAGCTCTGCGCAGCGGGGCGCATCGCCGATAAGCTGGATCCGTCAAGCGATGTCCACTCCCTTGCTCTGACGATTCGGGAAATTTACGACGGGCTTGAACAGGTTCGTGTCTACGTACTTACGGACGGCATAGCTAAGTCGAAGAGTTTCAAAGCCCGAGACGTTGGTGGAAAGTACGTGAAGCTTGAGGTCATGGACATCGAACGGCTATTTCGGCATCGCTCCGAAGGTAAGCCACGTGATGAGCTTGTCGTTGATTTTAATGAGGTATCTGGTTCCCCACTACCCTGTGTCTTTGTGCCTGGTGACACCGGGGACTATGACTACGCACTGACTGCAATTCCTGGTGAGGCGCTTCGGTTTGTCTATGAGAAATTTGGCTCTCGTCTACTTGAGGCCAATGTCCGCTCATTCTTGAGCGTGAAGGCCCGAGGCGTGAATGCAGGGCTCCAGAATACTCTCCGGAATGCCCCGGAAAGATTCATGGCATACAACAACGGAATTGTATTGGTCGCTGATGAAATGCGACTTGACCGTGCCGCAGATGGTTCACCTGGCATAGTTTGGTTGCGGGGGATGCAAATCGTTAATGGCGGCCAGACTACTGCGTCAATTTTCTTTGCCAAGAAAAAATATGCAGATACGGATCTGAGCAAGGTTCGCGTGCCAGCCAAAATCATCGTCATGAAAGAGGAGGATCCTTCAAAAGAGGAGTCTCTTGTTTCCGATATATCGCGATATGCAAATAGTCAGAATTCTGTACGTCAATCAGACCTGTCTGCCAATAAACCGTTTCATGTTGATATTGAGCGGTTGTCGCTCTCGGTCTACTGCCCTGACGGTACTGGGCGTTGGTTCTATGAGAGGG
The DNA here is from genome assembly GCF_043102245.1 of Pseudomonas sp. zbq_18. Lineage (NCBI taxonomy): Bacteria > Pseudomonadati > Pseudomonadota > Gammaproteobacteria > Pseudomonadales > Pseudomonadaceae > Pseudomonas > Pseudomonas sp. zbq_18. The sequence continues at coordinate 111,920 of NZ_JBICIT010000010.1, forward strand.
CAGCAGGCAGTTACAACACCCTGCTTGCCCGAGAGGGGATAACCCCTGCCAAACTTCGAGCGCTGAAGGAATCCGTACCAACATCGAGGAAAATTACAAAAACCGAGCTGGCAAAATACCTCATGGCGTGGGATGGCCAAGCTGACGTTGTCAGTCTTGGTGCACAGAAGTGCTTTGATCGATTCATGTCCGGAATGGCTGAAGTGGAAGCTGAAGAGAAGGCTTTCGTTCCTGATGTTGCCTATTTCAAGGCTGTTGTCTCGAAGGCATTACTTTTCAAGGCAGTCCATAAGGCGGCGCGGCCATTGGTACCCGCCTTTCTCGCCAACGTTACGGCTTACACTGTTGCGTTGGTTTCAAGAACTTATAGCGAGTCTTTTGATCTCGAGCGGATCTGGAATAGACAAGGTGTATCTCCTCAGCTTGTTGAGCAGATTGAAATCTGGGTTCGGGAGGTCAATGATCGGCTTCATGAGACCGCCAACGGCAGAATGATCTCTGAATGGGCGAAGCGTCCAGAGTGTCGAGAGGCTATGTTCTCCCGCCCATTCTCTGCCCCTTCCATTGATATTCCGGAGGCGCGTCGGGGAGGATTGTGACGGATGTAGTCAATGCATTGGTCCGCAGCCGAATGATGTCGGGAATACGGGGAAAGAACACCAAGCCAGAGATGCTTGTACGTCGCGTCCTTTTCAAGGCGGGTTATCGTTTCAGGCTGCACAGGAAAGACTTGCCCGGAGTCCCCGATGTCGTTCTTCCCAAGTGGAAGGTCGCGCTTTTTGTGCACGGCTGCTTTTGGCACATGCATCATGGTTGTTCCAAGGCAAAGATCCCTGCCACTCGCACCGAGTTTTGGCGGAGAAAGCTCAAAGCTAATGTCGAGAGGGATCTAAGGGCGCAGGTAGCGTTGGCAGAGGCAGGCTGGCGAATTGTCGTCGTGTGGGAATGTCTGACCCGAGACTCTCAGGCGCTGGAAGCCTTTCCCGATATGCTGTCCGCCTGGATCAGAGGCCCTGCAATTTTTGGCGAGTTTTGCCTGCCCGATAAGAGTCGATGACCGCTGCAACGATAGCTGCGATTTTCCGCGCTAGAAGTGGCGGCACTGCATTTCCGACCTGTGTGTACTGCTGTGTTCTGTTACCTTCGAAGAAATAATTGTCAGGGAAGGTCTGCAGTCGAGCAGCTTCGCGAACAGTCAAGCTCCGGCACTGACTCGCATCGGGGTGTATGTAGTAATGGCCATCTTTGGCTATGTGGGCAACAACCGTCGTAGATGGGCCATCCGCCATTTGAACCCTGAAACGGTCACTGAACGGGACTGAGGCGGAAGAAACGTTCTCATGAGCTGGCAGGAGTTGCTCGGGAAATTGGTGTATTTTCGGGGAGGTTCCGTATAGCTTTGCGAAGGTCGCAGCAAAAATATACCTATGCAGGTCCGAGCGCATATGACTCCTTGCCTCATGCTGCAGGACTCCCCCAAGCCTGGGGTCGAGGAACCACTCCCGTTGTTTGGCGCTCATCTTTGGCGCTACGTTCCAAGGTATAAACCGACTGCCGTTTGAGTTTAATCGCTGTGCGTCGGCCGCTGCAGTCCGCATGGTATCTATTAGATCACCTCGACCTGCTACATAAGGGCGCAAAAGGATAGAGCTGGCCTCATTTAATGCCGCAAGCCAAGATTCAAGGGAGTCTCCTCCCCTTGAAATCTTGCTACGCAGTGGTGGGAGTCCCGATAAGGCTTGGCCAACGGTAAAAGCCGTTTGACTGGGTTCCAGCACCAAGTTGTGAGGACGCTCCAGCAATGCGGGACAGTTCGATGCGACATCAGAGCGGACACCGAACAATATGACTCTGTGTCGTGCCTGTGGGAGACCGTAGCGCTCGGCTTGGATAATGAAGTCGTGCGGATCTAGGTTTTCCGCTTCGTCAGCGACGACAAAGGAGCGGATGCGGTACGAAAGATCTCCTGCGGGATTCGAAAGGTCTTCGAGAATCTGTTGGAAGATGTGCGATCCACTGTGTTGCGAGGACAGGATGCCCTTTACGTTCTCCATGACGAAGATCGTTGGTCTGAACTCGCGAATAATCCGCAGGTATTCCTTGTATAGAAAGTGCTTCTCGTCGCTCTCAAATTCCTCTAGGGTCTCGCGGGTCCGACGGGCGCGGCCGGCTACCGAGTATGCCTGGCACGGCGGACCGCCGATGAGAACCCATTCATTTGCGCCACTCAGGGCTCGACTGATCCAACGGTCGATGTCTTCATTTGAATCCTTGCCAAGCTCTGCGAGCTTTGCCTCTTGCGAGGCCTCCACAGCTTCCGCCGGGACGTCTGGATGCTTGAATAGCTCTTCGCGGGTAATCTCGCCCCGAGTGTACTGGTAGTAAGCTTCAGGTACTTCGCCTTTCGGAAAGGCGCGGAACAGCGCGCGTAGGGAGAGTGTCGCGTGAGCGACTGGATCCTTCTCGATCGAGACACGAAGCTTGAACTTACGCGTTCCCTTGTCATGACCGCCGATGGAAGAGAATCCTTCTCCGAGTCCACCCGGCCCCGCAAAGAGGTCGATGACCGGGATTGGATCCTTATGGTTCATTGAGCTAGCCACACACTAAGGGGAAAATAAAAGAGCGCTATTATGCGCTCAGAAAGGACGCAGCCCCCTCAAGGGTATGCGTTTATAAGGGGAAAGATGTTACCGGCTCATCAAGTAGCGGGCAAGAAATGAGGGGCATGGATAATGCTGCGAGCGCGGAGATCAGTTAGGTCTTTGTGGCGATGAGTTGGTTTCTGTGATGCCCTGGCAAGCGCATCGTGGCTTACCCTTCACCGAAGCGCGCCTTGTGCCTAGTACAGGTGACGTCGAGCAGCCCCAGAAGTAATGCAAGACCTTTGGCCGCCTCGCACGTGATGACGGCCTTGGACTCGCAGATCAAACACTGTCGGCCCATTTTGATTCTCCCAATTGGATAGTCGTTGACCCCTTGCTGATAGGCATGGCCGTATCACTGCGCTGAAGGGGTTGTGGCTTTGGTTTGGCCCGGCTTGCGAAAGGCTTTTAGCAGTTTGCAGAGGATCCAGCAGGCCAAGACCACAGCGACCAGCAGCGGTGGGAAGCGCAGCATCAGCAGAACGCTGATAACCATCGCGCCTGCTGCAGCCAACGCGCCGATGAAGGTGAATAAGCACAGCAAAAATCTCAGTAGTGTCATGTCTAGTCTCCGAATGCCTGCCTGGAGTTGGCAGGCACAGGGTTAGTTAGTTGGTTTTGTTGGCGAGTACTTCGAGCTTGCCTGCCAGCGAGTTGGGCGCAGGCGATGCTGTTTCGCGCTGGCTCTCGGGCGCCTGCTCCGTGCTGGCGAAGAACTCCTCAACGATGGCGCTGACATCCTCCTCGCTGTCCTCGAAGGCACCATTGCCGAAGCCACGTCTCGCAGCTTCATCCAGTGCAGCCTGATTGAAGCCAGCAGCTTGCCGCCTCGAATCGAGTTCACTTGCAGTCACCAGCGCTTCAGCCATATCCATGCCGCCGCGTACCGTCAGGTCGGCGTAGAAGATCGGCGTGCCATGGCTCTGGCGTGTCGACTTGCCACGCAGGCGCAACTCCAGCGGGAGACAAGCCAGGCGGTTACCCGAGATGGCCTGGAAGTAATGCAGGCGCGCGGCCAGGGTGCGGATGCTGTTGAAGCCAGTGGTGCGAAATACGAAGCTGCCCAGTGGATCCTCATCACCAATGACCACATTCAGTCGGCCATAGGGCTTGCAGGCACCACCTTTGGCGAGCGGGCAGGCATCCGGTGAAGGGCAGGGCAGCGACTGCATGCCGTCCTGCGTGACCCGCTTGCAGGTTTCGCCATTGCCGACACAGACAGGGCGTCCGGACTGCCGGTCGAACAGAGTGTAGTCGGCTCGGAAATTCAGCTCCGGCTCATTGAACAGAAGCCGTACCGGAATGCTGCGCAGTTTGTCGTCCTTGCCCTGGCGCAGCTCGTCATTAAGCGGATGCAGCAGCCAGCCGTCCTTACCCTGCACCTGGGAGGTGATGGTGAATTGGTCATCCTTCTCCGGCAGTCGCTTGCCGTTCTTCTCGATGACCTTACCGATGGAAATCCGCCCGAGCACCGGCGGAGTGATAGCCAGACCTTTGAGCATGGTGAGTCTCCTGGAAATGAAAAAGGCCAGCCATGCAGCTGTAACTGCACGGACTGGCCAAGGGGATGGAAGAGTTGGAGGAGTTGGGCTTCAGCCGACCAGGAAGCGCCGTGCACCTGGTTTCAGCAGCGGGTACTTGGCCTGCAGGTAGGGCTTGTCCTTGAGCAGTTGAGCGACATCGAGGCCGATGCTGTCCTTGGCTTTGCGCCAACTGACGTAGCCATTGGAAAACTCCGCCCTGCTGGCATCGCCCATGGCCTGCTGCAGCATTTGCTTTAGCTCAGCCTCGCGCTTTTCCTTGTCGGCAATCGACTGACGAACGGCCTTCAGTTCAATGAAGGCTGCGGCCAGTCCGGCATGGCCACGAAAGTCGACGACCTGACCGTTGTCATCCGGATAAAGGCAGCGCAGGGCCGATTCAGCGGAAGTCGTGCCATCAGCCGGTGGTGGTGTGTCGGTTTCAACGTAGTGCCAGAACTTGCGTTCCAGCTCGATCAGGCGAGCGATCATCTGCTCGTCCCGCTCGATACGGTGGATCTCCAGCGTCTGGCCACCGAGCAGCACAGCCACATCTGCGGCCTGCTTGCCGGTGACCGCGAGTTGGTGCATTACTTGTAGCTGGACATACTCCGGCACGCCCTCTTTCCAGAGGCGAGCCCCGTTTATACCGGCTGTCTTGCATTCTAGGATCTGTACATCGTCGGCCCCGATCACCTCGCGGTCGATGTTGGCCAGCATCCAGGGCAGCTCTGGATCCGGGTGCTGCAGCACGGCGTTGATGCGCCGCACCTTGTTCTTCGTGCGCTTGCTGTAATGCCAGGCAACGATGGGCTCCAGTACGTTGCCCCAATACATCGGGCTTTCCTCATCCTGAGGATCAGCCTTGGGCATGCCAGCATCGCGACCGGTCTTCTCCATCCAGAGTTCCAGCTGCGACTTGTAGGGGTTCAGCCCCACGGCCGCAGCTGCATCCGAACTGCCGATGCCTTGCTTGCGGATCTGCAGCCAGTCCTCTCGGGGCAGCTCCTTGGTGCTGACCAAGCGCAGAGCCGGACGGGACTTGCTGGTGTTGCGATTCAATGAAGTAGCTTTCATAGCGTTCACCTTGCAGAAATGGAAACGCCCGACCTGCAACGAAGCGGGTCGGGCGTTATGGGGTGGAGTAGGTATAAGTTCAGGCGACCAGTTGCAGGGCCGTTTCCAGAGCGCGTTGCTTGATCTGTGCGCCCTGGCCGAACCAGGCGGAGTCGAGGCGGTACTCGGTGCTACGTGCCCGGCGCTCGTGATCGACGTACTCGGTCACGGCGTTGAGCAAGCCCCAGGCTGTGCCGCGAGCCGAGTCCAGCTGGCTGCCTCGGCCACGACCTTCATACAGCTCCTGCACTTTGCGCAGGGCGCGCTCGTTGGGCAGTTGCTCCGGCAAGGCGCCGGTCGGGCTGGTCTCGCACATCACGTTCATAAAGAAGCCCAGCGCCTCATGCCACTGCACCTTGCGTTCAGCCAGGTGGCGCATGCGGTACATGAAGTCATCCCATTGCGAGACGGCGATGCCGAGCTGCTTCTTCACCAGATCGCCGTCGAAGCGGGTGCTGTGCGGCACCTTGATTGCACGGCTGGTGCCGTCTAGAGCGATGGTGAGGGTGTTGTTGCAGACCACGCGAATGGTGGTGGGGGTTGCCGTGGTGGCCAGGGTGCCGTCGCAGGACGTGGCCAGCAGCAGGTAGCCATTCACCTGGTCGTTGCCCTTGATCGCGGCGCCCTGGCCGGTGCGTGCCAGTGCCCAGAACTTGCGGCCGCCCTTGAGCACGCCAGCAGTTTCCAGCTCGTAGCCAGATACCTCGGTCAGATCACGGTAGAACTCCAGCACCTCGCGAGGTTGCACGGTGTGGTAGCGCTGCGAGACCACCGACAGTGGTGCCTTGGTGTCTGAGCGGTAGAGCACCTTCTGTTCGGAGAACGAGTGGATCGTGCCCAGATGGCCGATGGCGTCCGACTTGAAGTGCACGGGGCTTTCCAGGATCTGCCAGTCCATACCGGCTTCGCGTTGCCAGACTTCGATGGGCTGTTTCTGCGGCAGGTTGTTACCCAGGCCGTGCCACGGAGTAGCGCCAACGTAGGCCATTTGTTCGATTTGATGAGCCATAACGAATTTCCTTTGGGTGCAGGCCGGCATAAAGCGCCGCGCAGAGCGCAGCACCGGCAATCAGTGATGTGTAAGGAATAGGAGGGCGATGTCCGGATCAGGCCGGCAGGTTAAAACGGTGACCGCAGAGCAGGCAGAGGTTGTGAGCCAGCACATGGCGATCGAGCGATTCGCCAAGCTGAGCGCCGAGCGCGCAGCCACCGACGCTTCCGGCCAGGCCACCGAGGATGGCGCCCGATACCGAGCCGAGTGTGATACCGACAGGACCGGCGATTACGCCGAGCGCTGCGCCGGCCTTGCCGCCTGCCAGAGCAGCACTGACGCCGCGTGCGAGACCACCGACCGCGCCGATAGCAGCGCCGGCTTTCATGGCGTGATGGAACGAAGCGACTTTGGGTGAATGACAGCGGGGGCACTGCAATGACATGTGGGGAGTTCCTTTTTGGTGGTGATGTCAATGCGGTTATGTGTTGTTGTAATAAATTCGAATCAAGAAAAATAAAAAACCGGCGCAAGGCCGGTTTTGAGGTTAATTGTTCGCTAGTTGTTGCGCTTTAGTATAATGCGTACAGGTTTTTTAGTGTAGTCAACAGTAATTTTTCCTTTGGCCTCAAGGCAGTCGAGGAGTGGGTTTAACTTCGAAACTGTCCGGAATTTCCCTGGGCCTTTGTACAGGATTGTATTTTTTTCGACCCAGTTAAATAGTGTTGAATGTTTGCAGTTTGATTGTAGCCAGGCGTGTAGGGTTTCTGCATCGCTGATGATGTTAGGCATGAAGGTGAACTCGTTTCGGAATGTTTTTGAGCACTCAAGTACGATTTTCTCTGCTGACTTGAGCTCTGCTAATGAAATAATGCCATTGCCAAATTCAAAGTAGTGCAAGAGGGCAGCCACTCTGGCGATGTTCTCGCTAAGCTTGGATGCGTGATCTTTTGATCGTTCATACTTGCCACCTTTTTGTAGTTCGTATTCGATATTGTTATATGATTCTGTCCAGTATTCGGCGGCGCTTGAAGAGAACTTGATGATTTCCTTCTCTTCTGTGATGTTGCGAAGTCGTTGAATACTTTTTTCAAGAAGTTGGTTTGCTCGTGACTGGTAGCGCGCAATGACTTCTTTGTTTATTGGTCGTTTGTTAATGAATCGCTTTCCTTGGGTCGACTCTGGGTTAAAGACTAAGGCGCGAGATAGTAAGCCTACAGATCGAGCGCGATCTCCCTTCCCCTCAAGATATTCCTTTAGTATTTGGGGTTGAATCATAATCCCTATGGTTAGACGGGCATCATTTAGTGAGCATCCTTCTACGGTTGCCCTTGCTACATCAATGGTGCTACCTGTCCATAGCGCATTAATTTTCCCGAAATCATTAAACACTCCCTTTAAGGCAGAAATTCCTTCACTGGACATCAATGCTGCCCAAGGGCAGTCAAGACGCATTCCCTTGAGAAGAGCTGCGGTAGTGGCGTCTTCATAGATTGGATTGAATGCGCGCGGCCGTTCGGGTTTCAGTTCGTGATGGAGAATTAATTCATTTTCAAAATGTTTGTACGCTGGATCGGTCTCAGGATGATCGCTCATCTCTTTAATGATTTTGCGCTTTCTTGCTTCCCAGGCTTCTGATTTGATTCGCCATACAAGTAACTCTTTTTCATGTGCTTTAATCGCATTTATTACAAATACCCGGACGGCACCCATAAACATGCTTTCAACTGTTGACTTTCTTTCTCCGGACTGTGCAATGCTGATGACCATTAGAGAGACCGGGCCGATCATTTTTCCTGGTCGCTCTACATCAATCAGTGGTTGGCATAGGAGCGAAATAGTTGAAAGCGCTGAGGCTAACACTAACTCCAATGGTGCTTGTGTTGCTTCGGCTACCTCAATAACCATATCTTTAAGCAGGGGGAACTCATTGAGTGCAGTTAGGATTGTTTCATTGGTGATGTCTTGATTCATTTTATTTTCTCTCTTTGGCTTGTATTCAAAGTTTCTATGGTGATGTTTAGATATCTTGTTGGTCGCGATTGTTTAGCCATGCGATAACTGATTCCAGTCGCCAACCTACTGCGCCACCACTTTTGCGCCCAGAGAGCCGAACTTGTTTCGGAAATGATGGGTCGTGCCTTGGTGACTTTGGATTCAGCCAGTCATAAACACAGGAGCGTGAAATCGAAAGCATCTGCGTTAGCTGGCCTAGCCGAATGATTTGGGTTTTTGATGTTGTTTCTGTGTGTGCGTCCGTCTCCTTTATCCACAGCTTGGATAGTGAGTTGTGTGCATTGGCGAAGTACTCGGCTCGAAGTAGGGCGGTTGGATCCCTTTCGAAAGTCTTCGCCTCTGGTTCGCGGGTGTTGGTCATTTGATTGCCTCCGAGTTGGTGAGGCGATGCTATGCCTGTGCCCTAGGGCGTTCACTGGTTCTACTTAGTGGGATTTTTTTACCTGTATGCGCCGGTCTTGAATTGATTGGATCTTTCTGGTAGGCGCTGGTGTTTTGGGAGAGGGGGTATCAGAAGCCTGCGATAGCTGCGACTACAATCGCAGCTATCGCAGGCTTTTGGCGCTCCCTCTTTTGGGGATGCAGAAAGCGAGCAGGCGTGATGGCATAGACTTGGGTGGCGAGGATGATGAAGCTGTGGGCCTCTCAGTCGTTTGTCATGTGCGGACTGAGGAAGGGGAGTGCTAGGCTTATTGTGAAATTGAGGAGATAGGCTTATGAAGCTTGCTGTGCCGAAAGCTGCTCATTACGGTGTATTGATTACTAATGGCTCTTTTGAAGTTTTAATGCCTAAAGAAGTTAACTATTCTGAGGGTTTTTTCTTGAGATGGGAGCTCAATCCTAGTTGCGCGCCGACAAAGTTGGTGCGCTCTAGATTGGTTGAGGATTTCTGTATTAATGCTGAATTTATTTTTATACCGCTCCACTTGATATTTTTTAAGGGTGGAACCCTTGTTAATTTTTTGATGAAATATGTGGGTGGCGACATAGATGCTGCAGGTTTCAAGTGGGTTTCTATACGAGAAGCTTGGGATGAAGTGGCTAAATTGGATGATGATGATCTTCACATGGGTGAATGCAGTTCCTTAAGTATTTTAAATGACTGGGTTCATGAACAAAGGCGTAGATTGGCTGAAAATGAAATTAATGAATCTCATATAGAGTCTTATGGGCGATTTGATGCGCTCTGCCATCGGGCACGTGCCGTGCTGGATAGGTGTCCTAGATACTTTGATGGCGTTGGTATGTATTCGGAATTTATGCAATCAATGCTTGATGTGGCAGAAAGAGAAATAGATGAAATTGATAATTTTGATTTATATTTGAATGAGTTGTGTGCGAGGGCGGAAAGGCCTGGTAGAAGCTCTCGCCGTGAGGAGGATCTTATTAATGTTGTTCGCTTTAGTCTGGCGAGCGCATATCGCTGTTTGCGTGAAGGAATGGATGATGATTACTCTGCTGAGTGTCTGCGTGCTAAGAAATTTATAGATTATCTTGAGGAAATCTACTCTAGGGTCTCGCCTGAAATAAGGTCTCGCGCCATTAAAGGTGGTGGTGCACCTAGGCGTGGTCGTCTAAAACAAAGTGATATTAAAATTGTTGAGTCTGTTATTTTGAGTGTGCTTGAGGGTAAAAAATTTAAAAGCAGGCAGAGTCAGAATTATGAGATTTCACGAATTATAGCGGATGATGTTTTGGTTGGGGTTTCAAAGTCGGGGCTTGGTGATGCCTTTGATCTGGATGATTTGCGTCAATTCATTCTCGATTTTATTATCGAAAATAAGGCTGCGCGGGCTTTGATAAAATAGCGTAGCATCTAAGATGTTTGATGCTTATTTATTGTTCCGTTATTTTTTGCAGGTGCGCGCCTAGTAAGTTCCAGGCTTCTGACATTTCTTTCGAGTAGCTGTGTCTTTGGTAAGTTCTTTTTACTTTGTTTTCTTCTGTGTGATTAAGGCATCTCTCAGCTACCTCCGGTAAAACGCCTAAAGCTGTCATGATCGTAGCTCCTGTCCGTCTCAGGTCATGAGGTGTCCACTTGCCTCCTTTTAGTAGAAGAGCGTGAGAGTTGGCGCTTCGGTTGCTCATTGTGGCTTGATCTGGTTTTCGTTGCCTATCACCAAGTTGCTTGGTGACTGTTTTGGAGCAGACTGGTCCTGTCTTTTTGGTGTTTGGATAGCACCATTGGCATTTACCTGAAATTGCTTTTATTCTTTCGAATTGATATCTGGAAAAATTGGATAGCGTTACTGTGTGAGCCTTCCCATTCTTGCTATCTTCAGTAGGAATAAGCCATGTCCCTGCTTTTAGATCGACATTTTCCCAGCGAGCATTCATGAGTTCGCCTATTCGGCAGCATGTGGATAAGGCAATCCATATAGCAGCCTCAGTTGAAACGAGAAGGCCTGCGTCTGGCAAAAGCTTCGCAAGCGAAGATATTTCTTCATCGCTGAGTACTCTGTCCCGCTCGACATCTTTCCCGCCGATCTTGGCTTTCCGGATGCTTGCGGTGGGATCATGCTCAAGCAGATCTCGATCTACGGCAAATCTAAACATTTGGCGCATCAGGCTGAAAATCAACTTAGCCATGCGGTTCACGCCTCGGGCCAACAATGCGTCAGTTACTTCAGTGATGTGGCCTTTGCGGACTTCTTCAAGTGGCAATGTCCCAAGCAGGGGGAGGACGTCCTTTTTGAACATCCGACGTACCTCATCTCCGCCATCTTTTCGGTTTATCAGATCAACCTTGGCCCAGTGGTCAAAGAGGTCTTGAACTGTTTTTCTTGCCGCTTGCTTTGCTTCAGCCGCCTCAAATGCAGCCTTCTCGGCAGCAAGGCGCTTTTGCTCCGCTTCTCTTGCGGCTGTCTTCGCTTCTTCTTCTGCCTGGAAGTGTTCGCGTAGATCACGAACGCCGCCTTGATAGAGGCGTGAAAGTTCACCTGCTTTAGCTCTGGCTTCTTTTAGAGTCAGGCCGTCTATTCCGGCAGGGTCATAGACGCCCAGCGGAAGAAAGACGCGCTCGCTGCTTGAGTTCGTATAGCGGAAGTAGAAGTGTCGCTCGCCGTTTGGCCTGAGCCTTGCCATGAAGCGACCGCATCCACGAGGAGCATCTTCAATCAGCCAGGTTGGTTTTGCAGGCTTAGCAGCCATTTGCTTGTCAGTTATCGTTGCCATCGCATTCCTAGCTTGGTCACCGTATGGTCACCGTTTCTCGTAGGCTTTGATTGGATGGTATAGCAATCGATTGGACAGTGAAACCTGTGAGAGGCCCCAGTTTATAGGGGTTTTAAGGCAATTTTTGGATTTCTTTGGATTACGTTGGTAGATAAATTACCTTTATGGGGTGCAAGGGGTAGAGTGTTCGAATCACTCCGTCCCGACCAAAAAACCCTAGAAAATCCAGTCATCTAACGATGGCTGGATTTTTTATGCCTGATGCTTTCGGCTACCCTCGAATTTTTGCCACTTTTTGTGCCTGCGGCACTAAGGTCGATTCATCTCTCTGGCTGCCGCCATAGGGAAGGGAGTCGCCCGATCTACCGCTTATTTATCAGCGACAGAGAACGACCAGACTGCGGCTGGAGAAGCCGGCGGGGTTAAGACCGAAGAGAAAGTCTGCTGGATCGTCCTCACCATCATCGCCAGCCCTGGCCAGTACTTTGTAACCTTGCTGACCGCAGGCACGAGCGGCTTTCTCTTCGCAGCGCTCCCAACTGGAAGTCAGTCCGGAGCAGTTGATATTCAGCCCTTTACGGCCTTTTTTTTCATAAGTCTGAGCGGTTGCGGAGCAACCTGTAATGAGCGTCAAAACGACGGTCAGTAGCACAAGCCTTTTCATTCATATCCCCAGCGGGCTTGTCTATTTGGCGACATGCTCGCCAACCCCGTGCAAATGGTACTTCGACGATGCGCAGCTTTTGTGTCATCTGGCTGTTTGCATCACTGTCAGGCAGTGCGGTCGAATTTACCTTGAATTACCTCGTGGCAGGGTATCGATTTGAGTGAAAAATTTGTAAGTAGCCTGCAGGTTTAACGATCTCGTTCGTCTTTTGTATGAATCACCCTGGTCGCCCAGGTGCAGCTGAGCGCTTTGGGTCGCCCAGCTGCGGCGTCGCACAGCAACCGGAGGCCTGGCGATCGATCCACGCAAATACGACTTGCCGTGCGCGACAGGCTGTTTTACCGCTGTGGCTGCTGGCTTGATCAGGTTTCTATCAGGGTTTGTGGTTTCCCGCTTTCCGCGTCCTGTCGGGGTTGTTCGTCCTCTGGCTTCGGCTGCGCCTGCTTCAGCCATTTTTGAGTGCCTTCCTGAGCCTGGTCGATCTTGTCGTTGAGCTGCTCAACCTGCTTGTCGAGCTCCTTGACGGTTTCGCCAAAGCTCTCGCGAGCTTGTTCGACGGCGGCTTTTTCGACTTTTTCAGCGAAGCTGGCGGCAGCCTGCTCGGCGCTGTCGCAGCCCGCCAGGGCAAGCATGCCCAGGCCCAGCAGCAGCGGTTTAGAAGGTTTCATATGCGGTCCTCCGATCAGGATTCGAGCTTGTGAGTGGGGTGCTTACGGGTCTTCCACAGTGACAGCAGTACGCCGCCTGCCAGCAGGCCCACGGTCACACTCAGCGAAATCTCGGCCGGAATCTTGCCGACGATGTCGTGCAGGAAGATCTTGCCGCCGATGAATACCAGCACCAGGGCCAGGGCGTATTTCAGGTAGGCGAAGCGGTGGATCATGGCGGCCAGAGCGAAGTAAAGGGCGCGCAGGCCGAGGATGGCGAAGATGTTCGAGGTGTAGACGATGAACGGGTCCTGGGTGATGGCGAAGATCGCCGGCACGCTGTCCACGGCGAACACGAGGTCGGCCAGTTCGATCAGGATCAGCGCCAGGAACAGCGGTGTCACCCACAGCTTGAGCTGGCCGCTGGCATCGGGCAGGCGTACGAAGAAGCGCTGCTCGTGCAGGTGGTCGGTCACCGGCAGGTGATTGCGTAACCAGTTGACGAATCGGTTCTGCGACAGGTCAGGCTGGTGATCGACTTTGGAGAACAACATCTTCAAGCCGGTCAGCAGCAGGAAGGCGCCGAATAGGTAGAGAATCCAGTCGAACGTGCTGATCAGTGCGGCGCCCAGGCCGATCATGATGGCGCGCAGGACGATCACGCCCAGGATGCCCCAGAACAGCACGCGGTGCTGATAAAGGCGAGGAATGGCCAGGTAGCTGAAGATCAGGGCAATCACGAAGACGTTGTCCATGGACAACGATTTCTCGATCAGAAAGCCAGTGAGGTAGTCCATGCTGGCGTCGCCGCCTTTCTGGAAGAACACCCAGACGGAGAACAGCAAGCCCATGGAGACATAACCGGCAGAAAGCAGGAGGCTTTCCTTGACGCCGATTTCGCGTTCTTCGCGGTGCAGAACACCCAGGTCGAAAGCCAGCAGGGCGATCACTACAGCCAGGAACGAGAGCCACAGCCAAGTGGCGGTGCCGAGGAAGTCGGCGAAAAGAAACGTTTCTAGGGTGCTCATGAGCCCCTCCTTAAAGTCGTAGTTGTACCAACTATGACTCCGACATGGCGGCAATTAACCGTCAGAGGGGCCCGGCGTCACGGGCGCAGGATAAGGCTTGTGCAGACCTCCTCAAGTGCTGAGTCGTTGCAAAGTGTGTAGCGGCATATTCCGCACCGTTTAATGCATGCGGTGTTCGACCCGCCACCAGCTGGGCAGCAACTGGTGTATCTCACGACGGGTGAAGCGGTCGTCCAGTAGATAGACCACCCCGCTGTCCTCGGTGGTGCGGATCACACGTCCGGCAGCCTGCACCACCTTCTGCAGGCCGGGATACAGGTAGGCGTAGTCGTAGCCATTACCGAACATCTGCTGCATGCGCGCTTTGACTTCCTCGTTGATCGGGTTGACCTGCGGCAGACCAAGGGTGGCAATGAACGCACCGATTAGCCGCTTGCCGGGTAGATCGATACCCTCGCCGAAAGCCCCACCGAGTACAGCGAAACCGATGCCACGTGAGTGGGGGCTGAAACGATCGAGAAAAGCCTGGCGTTCGCTTTCAACCATGCTGCGTGACTGCGCCCATACCGGGATGTCCGGGTGCTCGGCCTGCAGGTGTTCCAGCGCCTGCTGCAGATAGGCGTAGCTGCTGAAGAAGGCCAGGTAGTTACCGGGCTGCTCGCGAAATTGCTGGGCCATGAGGCGGGTCACGGAAGCTAGGCTGGCCTCGCGATGCTGGTAGCGGGTGGAGAGGTTGCGAATGGCATGTACTTGTAGCTGTTCGGCGCGAAAAGGGGACTCGACCTCCAGCCATTGTGTGTCCTCGGCCAGGCCCAGCAGGTCGGCATGGTAGTGGCCGGGGCTGAGGGTGGCGGAAAACAGCGTGCAGCTATGGGCTGCAGCGAAACGCGGGGCGATAAAAGGCGCTGGCACTATGTTGCGCAGGCATAGAGTCGACAGACCATGCGGGCCGATGGGCTGGTGCAGGCTGATGTCGAACAACGAGTGCGGGCCGTAGGCCTCGGCCAGACGACAAAACAGCATGGCGGCGAGGTAGAACTGCAGCAGCGCGGCCTGGTTACCTTCTGGCTGATCGGTGAGGTGGTCGGTGATCGCACCAACGGCTTTCTGCAACGCGACGATGAACAGGTCCGGCAAGGCTGGCTGGATTTGGTAGGGCTCTTCCTGGTCGCGATGCAGCTGGTACCAGTGGCGACTGACGCGCTCCAGCGCTGGCTTGAGCTTGGCTGGGGCGAGCTTGCGCATGGCGTTGAACGCGGCCTGGTCCAGCTCCGCGCTGTACATGCCGCGGGCGCGGTCGATCAGGTTGTGCGCTTCGTCGACCAGCAGGGTAACGCGCCAGCCGTTGAGCTGGGTCAGGCCATGCAGCAAGGCGTTGATGTCGAAGTAGTAGTTGTAGTCGCCCACCACCACGTCACTCCAGCGGCAAAGCTCCTGGCTCAGGTAGTAAGGGCATACCTGATGGGCCAGGGCGATTTCGCGCAGTATCTCGTGGGTCAGCCAGCGTTGCTGCAGCGCGGCACTGCGCGCAGCGGGCAGGCGGTCGTAAAAGCCCTTGGCCAGCGGACAGGATTCGCCATGGCAGACCTTGTCCGGGTGGGCGCAGGCCTTGTCGCGTGCCACATGCTCCAGCACTCGCAGCGGCATGTCGTTTTCCTGCGCGCGCAGGTTGGCCAGGGCATCCAGGGCCAGGCGCCGACCCGGCGTCTTGGCGGTGAGGAAGAACAGCCGATCCAGCTGCTGACCGGGAAAGGCTTTGAGCTGGGGAAACAGGGTGGCCAGGGTCTTGCCGATCCCGGTGGTGGCCTGGGCCAGCAGGTCGCGGCCATCGCGGGCGGCGCGGTACACGGCCTCGGCGAGCTGACGCTGACCCTGGCGAAAGCTGGGGTAGGGAAAGCGCAGGCGCTCCAGGCTGGCGTCGCGCTCATCTCGATGAGCGCTTTCCTGCTCGGCCCAGGCGACGAAGCGGGCACATTGCTGCTCAAAGAATATCCGCAGATCCTCGGCGGTGAAGGATTCACGAAAAACCGTTTCCTTCTGCGAGATCACGTTGAAGTACACCACTGCCAGGTCGATCTCTTGCAACCCCTGCATGTCGCACAACAGCCAGCCGTAGACCTTGGCCTGAGCCCAGTGCAGCAGGCGGTGATTGTGTGGGATGCGCGCCACATCGCCGCGGTGGGTCTTGATCTCTTCCAGCAGGTTTTGCGCGGGATCGTAGCCGTCGGCGCGACCGCTCACCTGCAGGCCCGGATAGTTACCCCTCAATGGCAACTCGGCGATATAGCCCGCCGCGCGCCGACTGACCACGGTGCTGTGCCCGGCCATGCCTTCGGCCGCAGTTGGCGCGGGAGTGAAACGCAGGTCGAGATCGCCCTCCTTGGCAGTGAACTCGCATAGCGCGCGTACAGCCACGCAGTAGCTCACAGCGTTTCGCTCCAGCGCACATAGCAGACTTGGACCGGCATGCTGTGCTCGGCACAAAACGCCAGCCAGCGTTTCTGGTTGTCCTGCAGGCGGTCGCCGGGGCCTTTTACTTCGATCATTCGGTAGCGACGCTCGCCAGGCCAGAACTGGATCAGGTCAGGCATACCGGCGCGGTTGGCGCGGATATCGTCGAGCAGGCGTTCGAACCAGGCGCGTAGGTGCGCGGCTGGCAGGCAGAGCAGGGCGGTTTCCAGCAGTTCAGGTGTCAGCACTTCCCAGTGCACGAAGGGCGAGAGGATGCCGAACTTGGTCTCGTAGGTGGCGCGAATGTGCTGCGGGTAGCTGTCGTCATCCAGCCTGCTGAGGCAGGCTTCGAACAGCGCCTGACGGCGGTTACGGAAGTCGGCAGCATGCAGATCAGCCGGACCCACCTGGAAGGGATGGAAGAATGCGCCGGGCAAGGGGGCGAAAATCGCGTCCCAGCACAGTAAGCCGAACAAGCCGCAGATCAAGGTGTTTTCCACGTAGAAAACCGGTGCTCGGTCTTCATGCAGGTGCTTCAGCACGGCCCATTCCACACTCAGTTCGGGAGGCTGCGGCAGCTCCAGTTCGAAGAGGGGTGTCGCCAGGACAGGGCTGCGCAGTGGTCTAACCAAGCCGAGCTGGCGGCACAGGCGTGGCAGGATGCGCTCCAGTGCCTGGCTTTCGGCAGCGTTGCGTGGTGATTCCAGGGCCGTGCAGGCAAGCGTATGTGCTGTTTGATAATCGCCGAGCTTTTCCAGCACGCGTACCTGGCGTTGGCGGGCTTCGCCATGCGCGCTGGCGGCGTATAGCGATGCCGCCGCAGCCAGTTTGTCTTCACGTTCGAGTTGCCGGCCAAGCTGGAACAGTAGCTTGGCGTGGCGTGCGGCCAAGTAGGGATTGTCACTGCTGAACTCGCCCAACGCCGCGAGTACCTGGCTGGCCTCCAGACCGGCCTCATGGCGCTCGCGACAATCGCGCAGGTGCAGGTAGTCGTCGATGTCCCGGCGGCAACGAAAGCCTCGAGAGTCCGCACTGATCTCGACGTTTTCGTAGCGATAGATACCCAGTTCAGCCAGAACGAACTCCGACCAGTCTTGTGCCAGGTTGCCGAAAAACAGCAAGCGCAGACGATCGCATAAGGGGGTAATGGTCAGACTGTACAGTTGGTCCAGCCCGGGGCTCCATTGCTCCAGGGGCTTGGCCTGTGGGTAGTGCGCTCGCAGTTGTTCCAGCCATTCAGTTTTGTTCCTGCTGCGCATGGCCAACGTCTCGGGCAAGCACGCCAGCAGCTCATCCTTGCGCAGGAGGGTAAAGAGCTCATGCAGACTTAGTTCAGCATCGTCGATGAGCCAGTTGCGCTCCAGCAAAGGAGCGGCAGCACTACCAATATCGCCGATTTCTGCATAGCTCAGCTTGCTGGCGCGGAAGTGCGGCCCTTTGCGCATCAGCAGGCGCACCAGCAGTGCCTGAGCGGTGGTCGGCAGGGCCAGGAACTCGTCGACAAAGGCCTGTTCGCTGGCCTCCAGCAAGTCGGCATAGCGTCCGGCAACCCAGGTCAGGGCCGTGTGGAAATTGGTGAGGTAGTAGAGGCTGGGGTCGAGCGGTGAGAGCATGGATACGACAACTGTCTATTTATACAGTTAAGGGTGCGTGATCCTATGCTATCGGGCAAGCGCCAGGCGACAAGCAGCAGAAACAAAAAAGCCCGTCGTGTTGACGACGGGCTTTTGGGGCGAGATCAGGCTGCGGCTGAGTGGCCGATCAGCATGCCGTGCTGAACCCAGAATTGGCGTCCATTGATGCGCAAGGTGAATGGTGTGCGACTGACGATTTCGGCTCCATCCCTGAGTAGGTCTTCGATGTGCGAGCGCAGTGCAAGAAACGTCCGTTGTTCCTTCATGGCAAACCTCCGTGGTTGGTGCCGGGAGCCTACCAAGTTCTGTGACGAAGTCGATACTTTGGCTGGGGGTGAAATGTGATGTCTGTCACGAATGAATGGTGGCGATCTGCCTTGCCAGGAAAAGTGATCTGCAGAAACGCCAAGGCCCCGCTATGCGGGGCCTCAGCGCTACCTGCACTGCCTTTCGCAAGGAATGCCATCGCCATCACCGTCGATATTTGGATTTCTGCACCGGTTCAGTTGATACCGAGCTTCAGCACAGCTCATTTGGCCGCACCATTTGAGTGTGTTGCAGTTAAAGCCACCACCCGAGGAACCGATATTCGAGTGAGGCGCTTGAGCTTTAGGCATCAGACTTTTTACTGGGCTTTCCGTTGTCTCAGGGTGGTCGTCTTTGCGCCATTCCCATGGGGGAGTTTGATCCGAGGAGGGCTGGGACCATAGGCCTCGTTGGGCATTCTTTGCTGAAGCCTCAAGTACGAGTAGAGACTTGTCTTCTAGATCCTCTCGATAAGCCCATGCCGCACCAGCGCGAATCTGCTCTGCATTGATGTCGATGCCATCAGACCTCTTGGCACGAGTTACAGATCTGCCATGGCTATCCGTTTCCGTTACATCCAGTCTGACCATTTCGCCGGAAATGAGCCTGCTTAAAGATTGTTTTGAGTGTTCACCGTAGGGCTGGTTCAACTCAGGCGCATCAATCTCGGCCAGCTTTATCGTTAGCAGGTCATTCTCGTCAGTAAAACAAGTGAAGGTGTCGCCATCGATGACGTCGATCACTTTGCAAGAGTCGCCGTATACCACGGAAGATGTCAGGACAAGGATAAGAAAGAAAAAGCGATTCAAGGGTGTCTCCGTGCAATGCAAAAAGTACAAAACGCATCATACGGATTGGCCGTATGCAAAGAAGTAGAGCTAATTCCCTCTAAGCTGGGGACGCCTCCACTCGATACTTTCCGACATTGATAGCAGTCTAGAAATAAAAAAGCCCTGTAAAAACAGGGCTTTAACGTATCGATATTGGAGCGGGCGAAGGGAATCGAACCCTCGTCATGAGCTTGGGAAGCTCAGGTAATGCCATTATACGACGCCCGCTTGAGCGGGGACTTTGTACCAGAATCGCCCTGGCAGGTGAAGCCCGGCGGCCCTGAGTCTATCCGGCCAGGGCGTGTTCCAGCATGGCTTCGCGCGAGCGGCTTGGCTGGCTGGGCAGGAGGAAGGCCAGCAGGGCATCGCGGGTCTGCATCCAGGCGGCCTTGTGCTCCATGTCGAGGAAGTGCCCGGCCTGGGCGATGGTGCGAAATTCGCAGTGACGTACGTGCTGGGTGAACAGGCGGGCGTCCTGCGGGGTGGTGTATTCGTCCCATTCGCCGTTGACGAACAGCAGGGGTATTTCGATCTGCCCGGCGAAGCTGACGCAGGAACGGCCACCGTTGTTCAGCACCGTCTCCACATGGAAGCTCATCTGGTCGTACTCGTAGTGCTCCAGGCTGGTGACATGGCGATGGTTGTAGCGCTTGAACAGCGAGGGCAGGTGTTTGCCGATGGTGCCGTTGAGGACCATGCCGATGCTTTCGCGATCGTACTCGCGCATCACGATCAGGCCGCTGCGCAAGTAGCCGAGCATGGCCTGGTTGACGATGGGTGAGAAGGAGTTGATCACTGCGCGTTTGATTCGCTGCGGGCGCCGGGCCAGCGCCTGCAGAGTGGCGATGCCTCCCCAGGAGAAGGACAGCACGATGTCGCAGGCGAAGTGCTCGACCAGCTCGAGGAGGATGTCGGCTTCTTCCTCGCGGGTGATGAAGCGCTCGTGGTGGTTGTGCTCGCGGGACTGGCCGGCGTAGGGCAGGTCGAACAGCACCACGTTGAAATGCGGGTAGAGATAGCGAACCGTCTGCGCGAAGGATGCGGTAGTCGACAGCGAGCCATTGACCAGAATGATGGTTTGCTCGGCGTTGTCGGCGCGATAGAACTCCGTGTAAACCCGATAGTGTCCCTGAATATCCAGCACAGCGGTTTCTGGTTTCATAAGTGCATGCCCCTGGCAAACATTTGCACGCGCGCAGCGCAACATTGCAGCTACACGAGCTTCATGACAGGTAGGCATGTGCCTGGGAATGGGGCCGATCGGCTCTGACGGCTGGCCGATGATTGTTATTGGCGGCGGGGCGTTTTCCGATCCGGGCATCGACAATCCGATGAGCAGTCCCATTTCGGTGCGAGGCACCTGTGATCTGGAAAAGGCTTGTTAGATGTTTTATGTGACTATCTGGTCACTAGTGGACCGTTGATTGGATTCAAGCAGTCTGTTGTTACCGATGCAAGTACCTGTGGTGAATAAGCGGGGACCATTGGTCGGTGCTTTTGATCAGACCTGCGCGACTTCTTCCGCGTGCAAGCTCCGGTACTGGCCGAGAGCCAGATCAGGGTCGAGCCGCAGCGGGCCCATCTGTTCGCGGTGCAGGGTGAGCACCTTGTTCTGGAAGTGGCCGAACATGCGCTTGACCTGGTGGTAGCGGCCTTCGTGCAAGGTCAGCAGGGCGCTGTGGCTACCGGTGATCTGCAGCTCGGCCGGCAGGGTGGTGAGGTCCTCGTAGGCGAAATACAGGCCGCGGGCGAAGACTTCGATGTACTCCTCGGTGATCGGCTGCTCGGTCTGCACCCGGTAGACCTTGCCCAGGCGACTGCGTGGCTCGGTCAGGCGCCGTGACCAGAGGCCGTCGTTGGTGATGATCAGCAGGCCGGTGGTAGTCAGATCCAGGCGCCCGCCAATGTGCAGTTCGTGCTTGTCGGGTTCGTCGAGCAGATCCAGTACGGTGCGATGTTCGGGGTGCTCGGTGGCGCTGACCACGCCGACAGGCTTGTTGAGCATGAAGTAGCGCGCCGGCTTGCCGGCCTGCAGGGCTTCGCCGTCCAGTTCGATGCGGTCGAACTCGCGTACGTCGCGGCGGCCGTCATGCTCAACCTGGCCATTGACACTCAGGCGTCCGGCGGCCAGCAGGAGGCGGGCTTCGGCGCGGTTGAAGCGCGGCAGGTTGCTGAGGAAGCGGTCGAGGCGCATGGCTCAGTCGGGTTTCGCCGGCTCGTCGAGAACCCTGGCGCAGTTGGGGCACAGGCAGCGGGTGCCACGTTGCTCGACGGGCAATGCATCGAGCAGATGACGGGCGATGGGCGCATGAAAGCACCAGCAGTCCTGCACCGGTTGCGGGCTACTCGCCTGGGCGCACTGATTGAGCTGGCCGCAGCGTGGGCAGCGCTCGGCATCGTTCACGGTGTATAGGTCTCTTCACACACGCGGTTGCGTCCGGACTGCTTGGCTCGGTATAGAGCGCGGTCGGCACGGCCAATGAGGCGTTCGAGGTTGTCGTCGCGATGCAGCTCGCTGATGCCGATGCTGGTGCTGATATGCAGGTTGATGCCGTTGAAGACGAAGGTCTGCTGTTCGGTTTGTTGGCGGATCTTTTCGGCCAACTGGTGCGCGGTGCTGCTGCCGGTGTCCTTGAGCAGCAGGATGAACTCTTCGCCACCCCAGCGGCAGATGATGTCGGACTGGCGCAGATTGCTCTGCAGGGCCTGGGCGAAGCCGCGCAGTACCTGGTCACCTGCCAGGTGGCCGTGAGTGTCGTTGAGTTGCTTGAAGTGGTCGATGTCGATCAGCAGGGCACTCAGCGGGCTCTGCTCGCGCTGGGCTTCGTGCAGGGCCTGGCCTGCGAGCAGGTCGAAACCGCGGCGATTGGGCAGGCCGGTCAGCGAGTCGGTGGTGGCCAGCGCGGCGATGTGCTGCTGGTAGCGGCGGGTGGCGACAAACACCAAGCCCAGCACCAGGGCGCTGATCAACGCGCAGATCAGCAGGTTGAGATAGAGGCTGTGACGGATGTTGGCGAGGGCGCTTTCCTCGTGCTTGTCGACGAACAGGTACCAGTCCAGTTCGGGGATGTAGCGCACGTTGAGAAAGTGGCCGCGGCCATGTTCCTGATAGCTGTAGCGCCCGCTCTTTGGCGCTGGCAGCTTGCTTTGCAGGGCTTCCATGCCGGGTATGTCACTGATCCGCTGGCCGCGTTTGATACCTTGTGGGCCGCCCTTGGCGCCGGTCAGCACCAGTCGCCCCTGGCTGTCGCTGAAATAGATGCTGCGGTCGTAGCGTTGCTGGTAGTCGTCCACCAGCTTGACCACGGCGTCCACGGTGAGGCCGACACCGGCCACGCCAATAAAGTTGTTCTGGTAGTCGAATACCTTGAAGTTGATGAAGAAGGTCAACTGGTCGCCGTTGGCCATGTCTGGATCGACGCTGATCTCGTAGGGTTCGGCCATGCTGCGCACACGGAAGTACCAGGCATCGCGTGGTTCGTCTTCCCTGACCTGTTTGAGTACGCCTTTGGCCTGGTAGTAGGTGCGGGTCTTTTCGGAGATGAAGAAGCTGGTGAAGGTGCCGTAGTGTTCTTGGATTTCGCGCAGGTAGCGGGTCATCGGTTCGGCATTGCGCTCGCCGTCCAGCGCCCAATCGCGCAGGAAGGTGTCGCGGGCCATCATCGAGGCGATCTGGGTCGGACGGATCAGATCCTTCTGGATCTCCGAATAGATGTTGTCCGAGGTCAGTGGCAGCTCGGTATTGATGATGCTGTGGCGAATACTGTCGCGCGAGCTGTAGTAGCTGACCAGGCTGGTAGCGAGAAAACCACCCAGCAACAGGACGGTCAGGGTCAGCAGCAGGGTAAGCTGGGCCTTGCGGGACGTGCGAAGCGGCATGAGGGCTGAACCTGGCGGAGATGGCCCAATGCTAGCGCGGCGGGGCATCGCCGTCACGAGTAGCGCTGTCGCGCACCCGTTGCGCGCGACAGCGCTACTCAAGTATCAGGCTTCTTCCAATACCACCACCCGTTGCCCGGCGCGAACCGGCGAGCCTGGTTGCACCCGTACCTCGCGCACCGTTCCAGCGACCGGGGCGAGCAGGGGGATTTCCATCTTCATCGATTCGAGGATTACCAGCACATCGCCGGCCTGCACGGTGGCCCCTTCTTCCACCTGCACCTGCCAGAGGTTGCCGGCGATATGGCTGTCGATGCCGTGTTGGCCAGCGCCGAGTGGGGCATCGTCGCCCAGCTCGGCGGCGGTTTCTTCCACTTCGAAGTGCGCCTGGCCGGACTCGATCCAGCGCTGGCGTTCGGCGTCGAAGGCGGCGCGCTGCTGGTTGCGGAAGGCCTCGATGCCTTCGGCCTCTTTGACAAGAAAGTCCTGGTAGTTGGCCAGGGCCAGCTCGCTGTCTTCGATGCGCAGATCAAAGCGGCCGAGCGGGAAGTCGCGGCGGATCTGCAGCAGTTCCTCTGCCCCCACCGGGTAGAAGCGGATCTGGTCGAAGAAGCGCAGCAGCCAGGGTTTGCCGTGGAAGGCGGCGACTTCGCGGTAGCGGTTCCACATCTGCAGGGTGCGGCCGACGAACTGGTAGCCGCCGGGGCCTTCCATGCCGTACACGCACATGTAGGCGCCGCCGATGCCCACCGAGTTCTCGGCGGTCCAGGTGCGCGCCGGGTTGTACTTG
The DNA here is from genome assembly GCF_043102245.1 of Pseudomonas sp. zbq_18. Lineage (NCBI taxonomy): Bacteria > Pseudomonadati > Pseudomonadota > Gammaproteobacteria > Pseudomonadales > Pseudomonadaceae > Pseudomonas > Pseudomonas sp. zbq_18. Next base: position 135,614 of record NZ_JBICIT010000010.1, read on the forward strand.
GTGGTGACCAGGCGGTGGCGCGGGTCCAGCGGCGTGGCCACGGGCGCGCCGAGGTAGACGTCGCCCAGGCCCATGACCAGGTAGCTGGCCTCGAACACCGTGCGGTACACCTCGTCCAGATTCGGCAGGTCGTTGATGCGGCGGATAAATTCCAGGTTGCTCGGGCACCAGGGCGCGTCCTTGCGCACCGTGGTCATGTACTTGTCGATGGCCAGCTGGCAGGCCGGGTCGTCCCAGGACAGCGGCAGGTGGACGATGCGCGAGGGCACCTTGAGGTCGCGGGCGCTGCACACCTCGTCCCACAGGCCGGCGACCGTATCGAGCAGTTGCTGCAGCGACAGGGTTTCCGGCTGGTAGTGCACCTGCAGCGAGCGGATGCCCGGGGTCAGGTCGATCACGCCATTCAGCTGTTTGGCTTCCAGCGCCTGCATCAGCGCATGGCCACGGAAGCGCAGGACCAGGTCCAGCTCAGGCGCGCCGATTTCCAGCAGCAGGTGGGTGTCGCCGGAGAGACGGGCGACCAGGCGTTTGTCGGCTGCGCCGATGTCGAGGGCGATGGGGGAGGCTAAGTCTTGCACGGACAGCCCCCCTCTCCCATTCATGGGAGAGGGCTGGGGAGAGGGGCTTTGTGCAAGGCCACTTACCCTCTCCCCCAACCCCTCTCCCGCAAGCGGGAGAGGGGAGAGTGCGGCGTATGCCTGGTTTTGCGCCTTGGCCAGCGCGCGTGCGGTGTCGATGTTCACGGGCACGAAGCGCAGCTTGTCGCCGGCCTTGAGCTGGCCGAGCTGCCACAGGTCGGCCTCGATGATGGTCACCGGGCAGACGAAGCCGCCCAGGCTCGGGCCGTCCGGGCCGAGGATCACCGGCATATCGCCGGTGAAGTCCACCGCGCCGATGGCGTAGGGGTTGTCGTGGATATTCGACGGGTGCAGGCCGGCTTCGCCGCCGCTGTCGCGTACCCACTCCGGTTTGGGGCCGATCAGGCGCACCCCGGTGCGGCTGGAGTTGAAGTGCACCTCCCAGTCGGTGGCGAGGAAGGTGTCGATATAGGCCGGGGTGAAGTATTCCGGCGCGCCGTGCGGGCCATAGATCACGCGGATTTCACGCACGGCGGGCAGGGCGGTGCACAGTGCGGCGGGCAGTTGCGCGCCGTTGCTCGTATCGCCGAGAGATGGAATGTGCAGTACATCGCCGGCGCGCAGGGCGCGGCCGCCGTGGCCGCCGAACTGGCCGAGGGTGAAAGTGCTCTTGCTGCCCAGGTACTCGGGCACCTGCAGGCCGCCGCACAGGCACAGGTACGAACGCGCGCCGCTGCCGGCGATGGTGCCGAGGCTCAGGGTGCTGCCGGCCTTGATCAGCAGCGCGGTGTTCATCGGCTGCTCGGCGCCATCCACGCTCAGCGGAATCTCCGCGCCGGTCACCGCTACCACTGCATCGGTGTTGAAGCGCAGCAGCGGGCCGCTCATGGTGATTTCCAGGCCGGCGGCGCCTTCGTCATTGCCCAGCAGGCGGTTGCCCAGGCGCAGGGCGCGGTCGTCCATCGGCCCGGACGGCGGTACGCCGACAGCCCAGTAGCCGAGGCGGCCGGGGAAGTCCTGTACCGTGGTCTGGGTGCCGGCGGAGAGCACTTCGAAGGTGTTGGCCTGGTAGACCAGACCTTCCAGGCAGCGGGTCCAGGGCTCGCCGCTGGCGAAGGGCGCGTCGGCCAGGATCTGCCGCAGGTACTGGCTGTTGGTTTCCACGCCGTACAGCAGGGTGTCGGCCAGGGCCTGATTGAGCGCGGCGCTGGCCTGCTCGCGGGTCGGCTGCCAGGTAATGACCTTGGCGATCATCGGGTCGAAGTAGGGCGGAATCTCGCAGCCGGCCTCGACCCAGGTATCGATACGCAGGCTCTTGCCGTCGGCCGCCGGGAACTGCACGGCGGTCAGCAGGCCGGGGCTCGGCTGGAAGTCGCGGCCGGGGTCTTCGGCGTACAGGCGCGCCTGGATGGCATGGCCGCTGGGTTTCAGGCCCTTCGCCAGCTGGCTCAGTGGAGGCAGATCACCGGCCGCCAGTTCGATCATCCAGCGCACCAGGTCGACGCCCCACACCTGTTCGGTAACGCCGTGCTCGACCTGCAGGCGGGTGTTCACTTCGAGGAAATAGAAGCGCTCGGCCTCGCTGTCGTAGACGAACTCGACGGTGCCGGCGCTGCGGTAGCTGACCGCCTTGGCCAGTTTGATCGCCGCCGCGCACAGTTCCTCGGCCATGCCGGCCGGCAGGTTGGGCGCCGGGGTTTCCTCCAGCACCTTCTGGTTGCGCCGCTGCACCGAGCAGTCGCGCACGCCGAGGGCGATCACCTCGCCGGCGCCATCACCGAACACCTGCACTTCCAGGTGACGGGCGCGCTGGATGTATTTCTCGATGAACACGCCGCTGTCGCTGAAGTTGTTCTGCCCCAGGCGCTTGACCGCCTCGAAGGCGTCGGCAAGCTCGGCGGCCGAGTGGCATACGCGCATGCCGATGCCGCCACCGCCGGCAGTGCTTTTCAGCATTACCGGGTAGCCGACTTCTTCACCGGCCTTGAGGGCCGCGTCGAGGTTTTCCAGCAATTCGGTGCCTTCTAGCATCGGCACGCCATGCTCTTTCGCCAGTGCCCTGGCGGTGTGCTTGAGGCCGAACACGCGCAGCTGCTCCGGCGTCGGCCCGACGAAGGCGATACCGGCGGCTTCGCAGGCCTCGGCGAAGGCGGCGTTTTCGGAGAGGAAGCCGTAGCCGGGGTGAATGGCCTTAGCGCCGGTCTGCTTGGCAACGGCGAGGATCTTGTCGACCACCAGATAGGTCTGGGCGGCCGGGCCTTCGCCCAGGCTGAAGGCTTCGTCGGCCTGCTGGATATGCAGGCTGGCGGCGTCGGCCTCGGAGTAGACGGCCACGCCTTTCACATCGAGTTGGCGCAGGGTACGCAGGATGCGGCAGGCGATGGCACCGCGGTTTGCGATCAGGAGTTTGTCGAACATGTGCTGGCCCTCGAAAGGGTTGGCGGGCCGTCCCGCCGCTATTGGGTCTGCACCACGGTCGTCCGGGGTGATTTGCGGAGTTGAAGGTCCGCACTGCTCTTCATTCCCTCTCCCTTTGGGAGAGGGTTAGGGTGAGGGATTGGTCAGCTACTTCGGCCTGGTTTCCCTCACCCCCGGCCCCTCTCCCGGAGGGCGAGGGGAGGAAGCGGCCAAGCATTGCCCCGAGCGGCTCTGGCACAGACGGAACAGCCATTCGCGGAGCTGCTTCAGTCCCATACCAGCACCTCGGCCGGCGTCGGGTTCCAGCCGTTGCAGGGGTTGTTCAGCTGCGGGCAGTTGGAGATCAGCACGATCACGTCGGTTTCGGCGCGCAGTTCGACGTATTTGCCCGGCGCGGAGATGCCGTCGGCGAAGGTCAGGCCGCCTTCCGGGGTGACCGGTACGTTCATGAAGAAGTTGATGTTGGCGCCGAGGTCGCGCTTCTCCAGGCGGCCGTCGTGCAGGGCGCCGCGCAGGAAGTTGTCACGGCAGCTGTGCATGTAGCGCTTGTCCAGCGCGTAGCGCACGGTGTTGCTCTCCTGGGCGCAGGCGCCGCCGAGGGTGTCGTGGCGGCCGCAGGTGTCGGCGGTGATGGTCAGCAGCGGGTTGCCGAGGTTGGACCAGAGCACCGTGCCGGTGGTCAGGTACACGCGGTTCTGCTTGCGCAGGGTGCGTTGCGGGTCGTAGCGCTCGCGCGGGTTCTTTGCGCTGAAGAACAGGGTGTCGACGGCCTGGTTGCCCTCCAGGTCGAGCAGGCGAATGGTCTGCCCGGCTTTGACTTCGAACAGGTAGGGCTCGCCGGCCGGGATCACGTGGCGGAACACGGCGGCTTCGGGATGCAGGGTGCTGGCGGTGAGACTCATAGGCGGCTCCGTGGGGTGGTCTTGGCCACTCGGCAGTACAGGATGTGCTGCCCGCGAATCGCTTGCGATTCGGCGGGAGCCATTCGCGGACATGCGCCGCGAATGGCGTCGCATGAAGGATTCAGGGATGAATCCTTCATGCCAGATAAAGCCGTTCGGTGTTGTGGAAGCCGCGGCCGTTCTCCGGGCGCGAGGTGCGGCAGAGCACGCTGATGCCGTCGCTGTCGACCTTGTGCCAGGACAGCTGCACCGGTTTGGGTGCGTATTGCGGGTTGGGGTCCATCGGGTGCTGCAGGGCGGTGAGCACCACCAGGGTGTCCATCGGCGCGTACAGCTCGATGTAGTCACCTGCCTTGGAGTTGTTCGGCTGGAAGTGGAAGCAGCCGTCGCTGTCGACCGTCACCCGGCTGAACAGGTTGAGGTTCATCAGCAGGTCCTGCAGGTTGAGGTTCCACTTGCCCATTTCCACCAGCAGGTTGTCCATGCCGTTGCGGAAGAAACCGTTGCGCAGTTCCTGGTAGCGACCGGCGCCGTACTTCTCGCCGACTTCTTCGGCATTCAGCACGCCGCCAAAACTGTCGTGCCAGCCGCAGGTGTCAGCGGTGATGGCGGCGAGCACGCGGCCCATATCCGAGTACAGGCAATGGCCCACGGTGAGCTTGGCAGTGTGCTGGCACTTGAGGGTGTCGGGCAGGTTGAGACGCTCGCTCTTTTCCATGGCGTTGAGCAGCAGCAGGCTGACATTGGCGCCGCCTTCGAGGTCGGTGATGCGCAGCAACTGGCCGCGCTTGAGGACGAACGAGGTATGGCCGCCGCCGGGAACGAGTTCTTCGTACAGCGTGGGGCGCAGGGCGAGAGAGGCCGTCATGCTCAGGCTCCTTGGGTTTCGGGTTGCAGGCGCTCGGCGAGTTGGGCCGGCAGCTGGGCGCGGCGTTCGCTGTTGAGCGGAATGTCGTAGGTGATGCGCGCACCGAAGGCGTTCGGCGCATGCGGGTCGATGCGGGTCTTGTCGAACACCAGCAGGCGGGTGCCGAGGCTGAAGCCCTCGGAGAGATCGTGGGTGACCATGAACACGGTCAGCTTGGTTTCGTTCCACAGTTCCAGCAGCAGGGCGTGCATGTCCTTGCGGATGCCCGGATCGAGCGCGCCGAAGGGCTCGTCGAGCAGCAGCACGCGCGGCTTCATGATCAGCGCCTGGGCGATGGCCAGGCGTTGCTGCATGCCGCCGGAGAGCTGGCTGGGATATTTGTCCAGGGCATGGCCGAGGCCGACCTTGCGCAGGGTCACTTCGGCCTGGGCACGCGCCTCGCGCTTGGCGCTGCCGAACAGGCGGCCGAGCAGGGGCGAGCGTGGCAGCTCCAGGCCGATGGCAACGTTGTCCAGCACGCTCAGGTGGGGGAACACCGAGTAACGCTGGAACACCACGCCACGGCTGGCATCCGGCTCGGCGGCCAACGGCTGACCGGCCAGCAGGATTTCGCCCTTGCTCGGGCGCTCCTGGCCCAGCAGCAGGCGCAGGAAGGTCGACTTTCCGCAGCCCGAGGCGCCGACCAGGGTGCAGAACTCGCCTTGGCGGACGATCAGGTTGAGGCGTTCCAGTACGACCTGATCGCCGTATTGCTGCCACACGTTGTTGACTTGGATGAAGCTCATGCCTTGGCTCCTTCATACCAGGGGAAGCACAGGCGGGTGAGCTGGCGCAGGCCCAGGTCCATCAGCCAGGCGAGCAGGGTGATCCACACCACGTAGGGCAGGATCACGTCCATCGCCATGTAGCGACGGACGAGGAAGATGCGGTAACCGAGGCCGTCGGTGCTGGCGATGGCCTCGGCGGCGATGAGGAACAGCCAGGCCGAGCCAAGCACCAGGCGCAGGGCGATCAGCAGCCGCGGCAGCAGTTGCGGCAGCACCACGCGCAGGATCAGCGTCCAGGTGCTGGCGCCGAGGGTCTGTGCCTTGATCAGCAGTTCCTGCGGAATCTCGCGGGCGCGCTGCTCCAGGTCGCGGGCCAGCACCGGGGTGATGCCGATCACGATCAGCATCACCTTGGACAGCTCGCCCAGGCCGAAGACGATAAACAGAATGGGCAGTATCGCCAGCGGCGGCACCATCGACAGCACGGTGAGCAGCGGTGAGAGCGGTGCGCTGAGCAGTGGCAAGGTGCCTGCGGCGATGCCCAGGCACAGGCCGGCGAGGGCGGCGATGCCGATGCCCATCCCCAGGCGCGCCAGGCTGGAGCCGGTGTCGCGCCAGAACAGGTAGGTGCCGCTGCGCTTGTCCTCACTGAAGGCCAGGCGGTCGATGGCGTTGGCCATCTGTGCGGCGCTGGGCAGCAGCTTGTCGTTGGGGTTGTCCGCCAGACGTGCCGTGGAGCCGGTGAAGTAGGCAAACAGCAGCAGGGCGAAGGGCAACAGGATCAGCAGCAGGCGGCCGCCGCGGTCCGGGTGTCGGTTGATCAGGCGCATGGCAGTTTCTCGTCAGGAGTGAAATGTGGGAGCGGCTTTAGCCGCGATCGCGGTTGAAACCGCTCCCACAGATGCAACGCATGCCCTTACAGCTTTCCGTCAGCCGCCATCTGCATGTAGCTCGGGTCGAAGCGCAGCTTGAGGTTGCCCTTGTCGCCCGTGGTCACGCCCTTGGCAAAGGCCATACCGATGGCGTCGGCGCTCTGTGCGCCCTCGCCGAGCAGGCCATGGGCAAAGGAGAACTCGGCCACCTTGGTCATGGTCGCCGGCAGTTTCGGGCTGTTGACGAAGGCCACGGCATCCTTGGCGCTGTAGAACATCTTGGTGGCGGCCAGCTGTGCTTCGTAGCCGGCCAGGTCGGTGCCGGAGGCCTTGGCCATGTGCTCGCGCGCGGCGATGCCTTCGGCGGAGTCGGCACTCATGGTGGCCATGATTTCGTACCAGGCTCCGGTCAGCGCCTTGCCCAGTTCGGGGTTGTCTTTGAGGGTGTCGCTGTTGACCACCATCAGGTCGATGATTTCGCCAGGGATCTGGCTGGAGTCGAAGACTTTGGTCACCTTCGGTGTGGCCGCGATCTCGGCCAGCAGCGGGTTCCAGGTGGCCACGGCTTGCACGTCGTCGGTGGCGAAGGCGGCTACCAGGTCGGCGTCCGAGGTGTTGACCACTTTCAGGTCCTTCTCGGCCAGACCGGCGCGCTCCAGGCCTCGGGCCAAGAGGTAGTGGGAGACGGACAGTTCGACCAGATTGACCTCCATGCCCTTGAGGTCGCCCAGGGTTTTCTTCTCACCCTTGATGACCACACCGTCGTTACCGTTGGAGAAATCGCCGACGATCAGCGCGGTGCTGTCCACGCCACCGGCAGCGGGGATGGTGAGGGCGTCCATGTTGGTCATGGTGCAGCCGTCGAACTGGCCGGCGGTGTACTGGTTGATCGATTCGACGTAGTCGTTGAGCTGAGTGACCTTGATCTCGATCCCGTACTTGTCCGCCCACTTGTCGACGATGCCCTGGGCGGCGCCGTACTCCCAGGGCATCCAGCCGGCATAGATGGTCCAGCAGACGTCGAACTGATCCTTTTTCTCGGCATTTACGGGAAGGGCGAGTGCGGCAGCGAGGCTGGCGGCGAACAGCGAGGAGAGCAGGGGCTTGCGCATGGGTGAACCTCCAGTTCTGGGAATACGGGCAGGAGCTGTGCGGCTCAACCTGAGTTGGCGCTCATCTCCCGGGCTTTTGTCCCGCCGTGTAACCCCGAACGAGGTCGCCAACTCTCGGACCAGCCACTCGCCTGTGGCGAGCCGGAACCCTAGTCGGCCATTGCGAATTGTCGTGCCGCGCCCCCATGTGGGGAGCTCCTGCATGTCAGGTCTTTAGCGAACATCGTGCCAGCTGCGCCGAGCCCCGTCGCAAGGGGCTCGGCGGACCCGAGTGGTGGTTGGAGGTGGTAGTTGCGCCCCTTTGTGGGGCGCTGTGGGCGTTGTTGGTGCTATCTCAGAGCTGCTTGTCGGCGGCCAGGCGCATGTAGGTGGGGTTGAAACGCAGCATGATGCGCGAAGCATTGCCCAACACCTGATCATCGCCGAAGGCGATACCCAGCGCGCGCATCCCGTGTTCTGTGCCCAGCAGCTTCTGGCTGTCGGCGAAGCGGGCCACGCGCTCCATGGTGTCTGCCAGCTTGCCATTCTGATAGAAGGTGACCGCGGCGCGTGCCGAGTAGAAGGAGCGGATGGTGCGCAGCTGATTGTCGAAGTCTTCCGCAGTGGTCTGCGCTGCACTGGCCATACGGGCGCGTGCTGCCCGACCGGCGGCGTTGGGCAGGCCCATCAGGCGCATGCCCTCGAACCAGGCGCCGGTCAGAGCGCGGCCCAGCTCGGGGTGCTGGGTCAGGGTCTGGCTGTTGATTACCAGCAGGTCGAGAATTTCGCCTGGAATGTGACGTGAGCTGAACACCAGCACACTGTCGCCATCCTGCTGCAGGTCGGAGAGGATCGGGTTCCAGGTCACCACGGCATCGCCGCGACCGCTGCGCCAGGCTTCGGCCAGATCGGCGTCGGAGACGTTCTCAATGGTTACATCGCCGGGTTGCAGTCGCGCCCATTCCAGGGCGCGGCTGAGCAGGTAATGCGACACCGAGTTCTCCACCAGCAGCACGGTCTTGCCCTTGAGGTCTTGCAGATCCTTGTTGCTGCCGCGAACCAGGATGCCATCGGCACCGGCAGAGAAGTCGCCGATGATCAGCGCAGTGGAGTCCACGCCCGCGGCGGCGGGGATGGTCAGCGCGTCCATGTTGGTCATGGCGCAGGCGTCGAACTGGCCGGCGCTGTACTGCTCGATGGACCCGACATAGTCTGGCACTTCCTGGACCTGGATCTCGATGCCGTACTGCTTCGCCCACTTGTCGATGATGCCCTGTTCGGCCAGGTCGCCCCACAGCATCCAACCGGCATACACCGACCAGCAGACCTTGAACGGACGATCCTGGGCGGTAGCGGGCGAGGGGGTTAGCAGAGCGAGCGACAACAGGGTGCAACACAGCAGGCGGGAAAGCATGGCTACCTCGGGTCAATTTACGGGGGCAGGATTGTGGCAGCCGTGCTGCGCATTCTCCCGGGCTTTTGTCCCGCCGTGTGACCTCGTACAAGGTTGCCAGCTCTCGGACCAGACATCCGCACGAAGCGAACCGGAACCCTAGCCGACCATTGCGTTAGTGGATGCGATGGCTGCGCCCCTCGGGGTTGGCAATCCTCGGCTGCGAGTAAGCGAATACTGTGCCAAGGAGGCCTGACTCGACCTCTCGCAGTGTTTGTTGCGCCGCTGGCTGCCCTGTATGGTGACCCTGTGGCAGGCGTCTGCGTAATGCCCGGATACAACTTTTACCTTGGGCGAGCGCAGCACCCCGCGGGCTGTATGGTGGTCGAAATGGATGGGAGCAGTCCTGGTGCTGACCGTCGTTAGCACCTTCCCAGCGGTCGAAGGAGGCCGTCATGTCCCGTATAGCCCCTGTTCTTGTCGCATTGTTTCTGAGCCTGAGTGGTTGCGCCGTTTACGGTGGCGGCTACGACTACGGTCGTCCTGGCTACAGCGTGCGTTATTACGAAAGCTATCCACCGCCTCGTGTCTATTCCTACGGCAATGAGCGCAGCTACCGCTGGCATCGGGACCGCTACGAGGATCGTCGTCACTCACATTACGCTCCCGGTTACGACGGCCGCTACCAGTGGCAGGACCCACAGGGCCGCTATGAGCGTCACCGCCAGCAGGCGCCACGCTATGCCCGCCCATCCCGTAATCAGGGCTGGCAGCATCCCGGTCAGCCGCCTCGCCAGCAATCCTGGAAGCTCAATAGCGGGCGCGAGTATTCGCACGACCGGCGCCACGAGCGTAGCTGGGAGCAGAAGCACAGGCAGCGCTCCTCACCGGACAACCGTCAGCTGCGCGGGTGGAGCATTTCTCGGTAGGCGGCGGCTATTCGCCGAGCCGGAGCGGTGGTCAGTCGCTGCCGCCTGTGCACCTGCCTTGAGCGTGGTGCCCCTGGGTGACATCAGGGCGACTGCATATACGCACGGTGCTTGATCGCAACAGCCTGCAGAGTATGTGAAGGATTGTGTTTAGGGCAGTTGCCGCTCAACATGGCGGCCGTTTATCGGTATGGATGTTCCGAAGTTGCCGATCCGTGGTCTGGCGCCTCTTCAGTCTTGTTTAAACAAACCTGCAAACCTGATCGTGCTGCTGGCATGCATGGTTGTTGCCGGTTTTTTGCAAGCAAGCTGGGACTTCCGCCTGATTAGTTCGCGGGCCGAAAGGCTTTACGGGCCTCTGGGAGAGGGCCTTTGGCGCATCAACGAATGGCAGCAACTCCTTGACGAGCAGTCAGGGCGATCCGAATACGAGCAGCTCAAGGCGGTCAATCAGTTCTTCAACCTGCGTCTGCGCTTTCGTGATGACATCGCGCTGTGGCGGGTCAATGACTATTGGGCTACCCCGGTCGAGGCGCTGGTCCGTGGCGCCGGAGATTGCGAGGACTTCGCCATCGCCAAATACTTCAGCCTGCGTCAGCTGGGCGTGCCCAGCGAGAAGCTGCGCATTACCTACGTCAAGGCGCTGCGGCAGAACCAGGCGCACATGGTGCTGACCTATTACCCCCAGCCCACGGCGATTCCGCTGGTGCTGGATAACCTGATCGATGCCATCGAGCCGGCTAACCGTCGGACTGACCTGGTACCGGTCTATGCCTTCAATGCCGAAGGTTTGTGGCTGCCCGGAGCCGGCGGAGGCAAGCAGGTCGGCGATGCCAAGCGTTTATCGCGCTGGCAGGATCTTTTGCAGAAAATGCGGGCCGAGGGCTTTCCCTGATTTCGGCCGAGGGAGTGGTGCATGTCATTGTTTAAGCAGCTGTTCATTGCCATCTGCGTGCTGATGCTGGTGAATTTCGCCGGCAGTTTTCTGGTCAGCGTGGAGGGCTCGCGTGAGCAGCAGGTCAATCAGCTCCGCGCCCATGCTCAGGATGCTGCCACGGCGTTGGGTTTGTCGCTGAGTCCGTATGCGGAGGACGTGCCGATGATGGAGCTGATGGTCAGCTCGATCTTCGATAGCGGCTACTTTCAGAGCATCCGTGTCCTGGATGCCGAAAGCGGCGAGGTGCTGGTGGAGCGCAATGGTGCGCCGGTCAGTGTGACGGCGCCGCAGTGGTTCGCGCGCCTGGTCGATCTGGCCCCTGCCAGCGGTGATGCCATCGTCATCGACGGCTGGCGTCAGGCCGCCCGTGTCGAGGTGATCAGCCATCCATTGTTCGCCGTGGGCAGGCTCTGGCAGAGCACGCTGGGCACGCTCGTGTGGCTGATGCTGAGTAGTCTGCTCTGCGTCTGTCTGGGCGTGCTGTTCCTCAAGCGTCAGCTGCGCCCACTGGAATACCTGGTAGAGCAGTCCAACGCCATTGCTCGACGCGAGTTCCTCAGCCTGCCGGCGTTACCCAAGACGCCGGAGTTTCGGCGTGTGGTCAGCGCCATGAACCAGATGGTGGAGAAGCTCAAGGCGCTGTTCGCCGAGGAGGCCTCGCGCAGCGAGAAGCTTCGTGCCGATGCCTATGAAGACAGCCTCACGGGGCTGGCCAACCGTCGCTACTTCGACCTGCATTTGCAGGCTCGCCTGGTAGGCGAGAACGCCTGCAGCGGCTTTCTGCTGCTGCTGCGCATCAATGACCTGGCTGGGCTGAACCAGCGTATCGGCGGCCAGCGTACCGATCAGCTGCTCAAGGCTGTGGCCGAGCAGTTGCAGCAACTCAGCCAAGGGCGCTTTGTGCTGGCACGCAACCGAGGTGGTGAGTTCGCCTTGATGGTCGTCGGTCTGCAGCGTGACGAGGCCGAGCAACTGGCCGAGACGCTTGATCAGGCACTGACCAGCCTGCAGCAGACAGGCGTTACCGACAGCCTGCCGGTAGCCCATATCGGCATGGCCGCTTTCGCGCCAGGTGACGAGCCGGCCGGTGTCTACCAGGCTGCCGACGAGGCTCTGGCCCGCGCGGCCTGCCAGAGCGAGCAGAACTGGGCCTGCTACGAAGTATCTGATGTACCGCAACCCGTCACCGCCGAACGGCAGGCCTGGTACCGCTTGTTGGATGAGGCCCTGACCATGGGCCGCGTGCAGTTGTATGCGCAGTCGGTAGTTGACGCTGATCAGCCGGCGCGGGTGTTGCACCGCAAGGTGTTGGCGCGTCTGCATGATGAGCAGGGCACTCTGTTGCCGGCTGGACGTTTTCTGCCGTGGCTGGAGCGCTTCGGCTGGGCGGCGCGACTCGACCTCAGCATGCTTGATCAGGCTCTAGCTCACCTACTCAATAGTCAAGATACGCTGGCGCTGAGCCTGTCTGGCAGTACGTTGCGTGACCCGCAGGCGCTGGCTGCTTTCTATGACAAGCTGCGTCAGCACAGCCAGTTGGGTGCACGGCTGATCATCGAGCTGGATGAAGATCAGTTGCCCGAGCAGGATGAGCTACAGAGCCTGGCGCAGCGCCTGCGCACGCTGGGCTTCGGCTTGGCGCTGCAGCACTTTGGTGGGCGCTTCAGCATGATCGGTAACCTGGCCAAGCTTGGCCTTAGCCATATCAAGGTTGATGGCAACCATATCCGCTGCATCGATCAGGAAGACGACAAGCGTCTGTTCATCGAGGCCATGCAGCGTGCAGCCCACAGCATCGATCTGCCGCTGTTCGCCGAGCGTGTGGAAACCGAGGGTGAGTGGCAGGTGCTACGGTCGATGGGTATTGTCGGTGTGCAGGGACGGCTGTTCGGCGAGCCCAGTTCGCTGCTTTGATGGCGCCGGCTCAGACCAGCCGGGGCAGCTCTGCCTTAGTGCCCTGGCAGTGTGTTAGATCAGCCCGGAGTCTTCGTCGTCGCTTATTAGGCTATGGGCGCCACCCAGGGCGTCACGTGCTCTGCTACGACCCACCAGCTTTGCCTGTGCCGCTTCCGGCAGGTCGGTAATGCGCAGTACGCCCTTTTGCATGAGCGCGGAGATCAAGTCTTCCAGCACCCGGATCATGTCCAGGTCACTCTGCTTGAGCTGCAGAAGACTGGTCTCGACGGTCTGATTGGCGAACCAGGCCTGGGCTTCCTGGCTGTCTGCTACCAGTTCGCCATTCATTTCAGCGAATGGCGCCGGTTCCACTCTCTCCAGGTTGCCCCAGGCGTCGCGTTTTACATACAGCATGTGTAGTCCTCAGCCGTTGACGTCGTCCAAGCCTACCCGCTGCCTGACGACAGCGGGTAGGCTTGGCATCAGTGGTCAACCTTGACGATGGCGTTGTCACCGCCGGCGATCAGCGAGTTGATCATCTGCGACGACGTGGTGCCGAAGTCGGCAGCAGGCAAAGTGGTGTTCTCCAGGGTGATAGTGACATCGGCTGCCGCACCATGGACGAACTCGCCTTGGCTGCTGACCTCCAGAACGGTCGAGCTGCCGTTGGTCACCACGCGCAGATAGTCACCGATATTGCCGTCATTTTCGCCCTGCAGCAGATCACGAAGATCGAGGGTGTCGCGATCAGTGCCGGTGAGCGTGAAGTCCTTGATCACGTCCTTGCCAGTGTGGCCCGCCTGCCAGACGAAGGTATCGCCACCTGCGCCACCGTAGAGGATGTCGTCGCCTTCGCCGCCGATGAGGATGTCCTTGCCGGCACCTCCGTAGAGGGTGTCGTTGCCGGCCTTGCCTTCCAGGTGATCGTTACCGTTGTTGCCATTCAGCGTATCCATGCCACTGCTGCCGAGGATCACATCGTCGCCTGCACTACCGTTCAGAGTACCGCTGCCGGTGATCGGCGTCGGGGCGGTATAGGCGGTGTTACCAATAGCGATGACCAGGTTGGCAGTGTCGCTGTCGCCATCCGGCTGGCGCAGAGTGTAGGTGAAGGTCTCACTCTTGCCGACGTTGCTGTAGTTGCTGTTCGGCGTGTATTCATAATTGCCGTTTGCGGAAATCGACAGCGTGCCATACAGACCATTGATGGTGGCGTTGCCGCTGCCTGGCACATTGATGCCGTTCACCGCGCTGACCAACGCGCCTTGCTGACCCAGGCTATCGATCGAACCCCAGGCATTGGTGCTGCCGACATGGTTGTTGGTGTCGGTGAGTACGTTGCCGTTGGCTGCTATAGCCTCGAGCGCGGGGGTGGTTAGAGCTGTGATCAGCGAGATATTGCTTAGAGCAGCAGTCGCGTTTCCGTTGTTCCAGCTCCGGTCCAGCACGTATAGACGAAGGCGATAGGTGCCTGCGGCCAAGTTGCTGATGGTATTGCTACTTTCCAGATTGACATAACTTCCGGTTGTCCAACTGCCGTTTGTGTTCTGCCGCTCAAGAGCGTACTGGAACGTATCGTTACTACTTCCGGAAAGACTGGCATTGAACGTGATAACACCCGTTCCACCGGAAACGCTCATGATCCCGCTGGTGACTACCGACGATTCTTCATTGGGATCGTTGTCCCCTCCGAAGCTGCGGCTATCGGACACCGAGAATCCGGCAACGGTCGTTATATCCGTGGTCCGCTGGCTCAGTACGGCTTGGGCGAAGTTGTCATTCGCCACCGGAGAGACATCTCTGTCTGCCTGCAGGTTGATGGTCAGCGTGCTGTTGAAACTATCACCATCCTTGTCGCGTACGGTGTAGCTGAAGGTAGGTGCCGGTACCGAGCCGCCCGATTGGATCAGGGCATAGCCTCTCTCGTTAAGCACGAAGCGGTAGCCGCCATCGGCGCTGGTAGTCAGCGTCCCGTAATCATTGTTCAGGCTGCCCCAGGTCACACTGGCAAAGCCATCAGCACCGGCGCTGCCTGCGACACTCCCCGAAACGCTGGGCATGGCCAGTGTGGTTTTCAGGCTGCCAAAGATTTCGAAGGTACTGGTCGCTTCTTCGTTGGTGTAGATGGTGTTGACAATATTGCCGCTAGCGTTCTTGAAACCTTCGAGGTTGAACGTATAGGTCTGCCCGTTCAGCTCGATGACGACGTTCTGACTTGGCAGGTTGATGATGTCGCGAGATGCAATGGCATCGCTGCTATTCGGTGTTTCGGTGTGATCAAGCAAGACAGTGAACGGAACCTTGACCAAGGTGCCATTGATCAGCACATCCATGCTCACCGCCATAGTCACTCTGTCTAGCGGTGAACCCGATACACCCTTGTTGATGTGAGAGAAGTCGGCCAGCTTGAATAATGTGTTCGCGGCAATCGCCTGGCCTGTACTGCTACTGAGGAGGCTATTAGCGCTCAGTTCATAGGCGGAACTGGACGACTGAGAAGACGATCCCCAATAGACGACATCTTTGGCGGTTGTCGAGTTGATAATGGTTGGCGCACCGCCCGACTCCAGAACCCCATTCTCCCAGGCACCCTGCAAGTTCTTAACGACGATAGTGTCAACCGGAACTTCGAGGGTGCGCACGATGGCGCCGCTCGGCATATCGTCCTCTATACCTACGGTCAGAGTGCTGGTGGCGCTTCTTGTGCCGTCGCTGACGGTGACGCCAATACCCAGCTGAAGTACGTCCTCGACGCCGGCAGTGCCATGGTCCAGCGGTTTTGACAGGGTAACGGTGTAATTGCCGTTATTGTCGATGCTGACGCGAATGGCCTCGTTTGCCGCGCTGGTGCTGCCTGCATAACCAATCAGCAATCCGGTGCCGGCGCCGGTCCAGGTAATGCTCTGGCCACCAGAGCTCACGGCGGTAGTCGGGGCATTCAGGGTGACGCTAAGCGAGCTGCTATCCGAATCCCGGACGGTCATCTGGCCGGAGAAGGTGGTGGCGTTTGTGGTGTCCGATGTGCCTAAGGTGTCGGCGCGACCACCTGGCAGGCCTTCTTCGGAAACCCGGGCACTGCTGGCAACAATAGTCGGTGCGTCGTTC
>NZ_JBICIT010000012.1:0-15974 GCF_043102245.1 Pseudomonas sp. zbq_18
CTGTCCAAAGAAGAAGGTGGTCGTCACACCCCGTTCTTCAAAGGCTACCGTCCGCAGTTCTACTTCCGTACCACTGACGTAACCGGTTCGTGCGAACTGCCGGAAGGCGTTGAGATGGTAATGCCGGGCGACAACATCAAAATGGTTGTCACTCTGATCAAGCCGATCGCCATGGAAGATGGTCTGCGCTTCGCGATTCGCGAAGGCGGCCGTACCGTTGGTGCTGGCGTGGTTGCCAAGATCGTCGAGTAATCGGTTGATCTGATCTTGTTGGGCCGGCATAATGGTCGGCCTGACTTCGATTTTAGGCCAGTAGCTCAATTGGCAGAGCGGCGGTCTCCAAAACCGCAGGTTGGGGGTTCGATTCCCTCCTGGCCTGCCAGATTCCTGATTGATGTGGATCTGGCACTTCTTTTAACAGGGTTATCTCATGAATGCCAAGGCTGAAGCTAAGGACTCCCGCTTTGATGTGCTGAAGTGGCTGGTAGTGGCTGCTCTAGTCATCGCAGGTGTTGTCGGCAATCAGTATTTCTCGGCTGAGCCTCTCCTGTATCGCGTGCTTGCGCTGCTTGCTATGGCTGTTGTTGCGGCGTCCGTCGCTCTGCAAACTGCTCGTGGGCAGGCCTTCTTCGCTCTGGCGAAAGAGGCGCGAATCGAAATTCGTAAGGTCGTTTGGCCGAGCCGCCAGGAAACTACTCAGACCACCTTGATTGTGGTTGCGGTTGTTCTGGTGATGGCGCTGCTCCTGTGGGGCTTGGATAGCCTGCTCGGTTGGCTTGTTTCGTTGATTGTCGGTTAAGGGTGTCCCGTGGCTAAGCGTTGGTACGTTGTGCATGCTTACTCGGGTTACGAGAAGCATGTCATGCGCTCGCTGATCGAGCGCGTCAAGCTGGCTGGCATGGAAGAAGAGTTTGGCGAAATTCTGGTTCCCACCGAGGAAGTGGTGGAAATGCGCAATGGCCAGAAACGCAAAAGTGAGCGCAAATTCTTCCCTGGTTATGTGCTGGTGCAGATGGAGATGAGCGAGGCGACTTGGCACCTGATCAAGGATACGCCGCGCGTGATGGGCTTTATTGGTGGTACTGCCGATAAGCCTGCTCCTATCACTGAGAAAGAGGCTGAGGCTATCCTGCGCCGCGTTGCTGATAGCGGTGACAAGCCGAAGCCGAAGACGCTGTTCGAGCCGGGTGAAACTGTTCGTGTTGTCGATGGGCCGTTTGCTGACTTTAACGGCGTTGTCGAAGAGGTTAACTACGAGAAGAGCCGGATTCAGGTTGCCGTGCTCATCTTCGGTCGCTCCACGCCGGTGGAGCTGGAGTTCAGCCAGGTCGAGAAGGCTTAACTGGACAATGCATCCCGTACCCCGCAGCTGTTGGCTGCGGGGTTTTGTCGTCACTGGGATAAATGTGTGATTAACCGGGGAGCCTCAGTGAGGCGTTTGACCCGATATTGGAGTAGCTCATGGCTAAGAAGATTCAGGCTTACATCAAGCTGCAAGTAAAGGCCGGTCAGGCCAACCCGTCGCCGCCCGTTGGTCCCGCTCTGGGTCAGCACGGCGTAAACATCATGGAGTTCTGTAAGGCGTTCAACGCCAAGACTCAGGGCATGGAACCTGGTCTGCCGACTCCTGTGATCATCACTGTTTACAGCGACCGCAGCTTTACTTTTGAAACCAAAAGCACCCCGGCTTCGGTGCTGCTGAAGAAGGCTGCCGGCCTGACCAGCGGTTCCGCTCGTCCGAACACCGTCAAAGTTGGCACCGTTACCCGTGCTCAGCTGGAAGAGATCGCCAAGACCAAGCAGGCTGATCTGACCGCCGCTGACCTGGATGCGGCCGTGCGTACCATCGCCGGCTCCGCGCGTAGCATGGGCCTCAACGTGGAGGGTGTGTAAATGGCTAAGCTGACCAAGCGCCAGAAGGCAATTGCCGAGAAAGTTGAAGCCGGCAAGGCTTACACCTTCGAAGACGCCGCCAAGCTGCTGGCCGAGCTGTCGACCGTTAAGTTCACCGAGTCGTTCGACGTGTCCGTGAACCTGGGTGTTGATCCGCGTAAATCCGACCAGGTTGTACGTGGTGCCACCGTTCTGCCGAACGGCACTGGCAAAACCGTACGCGTTGCCGTGTTCACTCAGGGTCCCGGCGTTGAGGCTGCTCTGGCCGCCGGCGCTGACAAGGTGGGCATGGACGATCTGGCCGCTGAAATGAAGGCTGGCGATCTGAACTACGACGTAGTTATCGCTTCTCCGGACGCCATGCGCGTTGTCGGCCAGCTGGGTCAGGTTCTCGGCCCGCGCGGCCTGATGCCGAACCCGAAAGTCGGTACCGTGACTCCGGACGTCGCCACTGCCGTGAAGAACGCCAAGGCTGGTCAGGTACGTTTCCGTACTGACAAGAACGGCATCATCCACACCTCCGTTGGCAAGGTCGGCTTCGAAGCCGCTGCGCTGAAGCAGAACGTGGAAGCCCTGCTGAGCGATCTGAAGCGTCTGAAGCCTTCCACTTCGAAAGGCATCTACGTCAAGCGTGTGACCCTGAGCACCACCATGGGTCCGGGCCTGGTGATCGATCAGGCTTCGCTGGAAGCGTAAGTCATTTGGCCGGCGGGGATGTATCCGCCGGCCTGTAAAGATTGGGGTCCCTGCCTGGCGGGGGCTATCCAAGACCGTAGGCGGCGCAAGCCTTAAACCAGGACGTTTCTCAAGCCTACGCAGATGGTGCTCCCGATTCGTACCGAATCAGACACCAAAACGACGCCGAGCCTCGGCCCGGCGAAACGGTAACATCCAGGAGTAAACCCGTGGCAATTAAACTCGAAGACAAGAAGGCCATCGTCGCTGAAGTCAACGAGGCTGCCAAAGCCGGTCTGTCCGCTGTCGTGGCTGATGCCCGTGGCGTGACTGTCGGCGCAATGACCGGACTCCGTAAAGAGGCCCGCGAAGCTGGTGTTTACGTGCGTGTCGTACGTAACACCCTGCTCAAGCGCGCCGTTGAAGGCACTCAGTTCGACGTGCTCAACGACGTGTTCAAAGGCCCGACCCTCATCGCGTTCTCCAACGAGCATCCGGGCGCTGCTGCCCGTATCTTCAAGGAATTCGCCAAGGGTCAGGACAAGTTCGAGATCAAGGCAGCTGCGTTCGAGGGCCAGTTCCTCGCAGCAAACCAGATCGACGTGCTGGCAACTCTGCCGACCTACGACGAGGCGATCGCACAGCTGATGAGCGTTATGCAAGGCGCTACCAGCAAGTTCGTTCGTACTCTGGCGGCCGTTCGTGACCAGAAAGAAGGCGTTGCTGCCTAATCCAGGCAAGGCGTCCCTTTCAGTTAATTTGTTTAATTTGATGGCCGCGTAGGCTGTCACCCCAATACAGGAATTAGAGTCATGGCTCTGACCAACGAAGACATCATCAACGCCGTTTCCGAAATGTCCGTGATGCAGGTTGTTGAACTGATCAAGGCAATGGAAGAGAAGTTCGGTGTAACCGCTGCTGCTGCTGTTGCTG
The DNA here is from genome assembly GCF_043102245.1 of Pseudomonas sp. zbq_18. NCBI lineage: Bacteria > Pseudomonadati > Pseudomonadota > Gammaproteobacteria > Pseudomonadales > Pseudomonadaceae > Pseudomonas > Pseudomonas sp. zbq_18. The sequence continues at coordinate 3,502 of NZ_JBICIT010000012.1, forward strand.
CTGGCCCGGCTGCTGGCGCTGCTGCTGCTGAAGAGCAGACCGAGTTCAACGTTGTTCTGGCTGAAGCCGGCGACAAGAAAGTGAACGTGATCAAGGTCGTTCGCGAACTGACCGGTCTGGGTCTGAAAGAAGCCAAAGAGAAAGTCGACACCGCTCCTCAGGTTGTTGCTGAAGGCCTGACCAAGGAAGCTGCTGAAGACGCCAAGAAGAAGCTGGAAGAAGCTGGCGCCAAAGTCGAGCTCAAGTAAGCGACGACCTTGCGTCTGCAGCCGAAGCGGTTCGCTTAAGGCTGATGGCTGGTGGCTAATGCCACCGGCCTTTTTCCGTTATGGGTTGCTGGCCGAAATGCCGCAGCCTATGGCGTGAAGATCCCGCCCGAGGGCGGCGCAAACCAAGGGGTTTGCACGATTTTCTGGGCATTGCCGCCGGCAATGGCCAAATAAGCAGGTGACCAAGCTGGGGAACGCTGATGGCTTACTCATACACTGAGAAAAAACGTATCCGCAAGGACTTTAGCAAGTTGCCGGACGTGATGGATGTGCCTTATCTCCTGGCCATCCAGCTGGATTCGTATCGCGAATTCCTGCAGCAAGGAGTGAGCAAGGAGCAGTTCCGCGACGTTGGCCTGCATGCGGCCTTCAAGTCCGTATTCCCGATCATCAGCTACTCCGGCAATGCTGCTCTGGAGTATGTCGGCTACCGTCTGGGTGAGCCGGCTTTTGACGTCAAGGAATGCGTACTGCGCGGCGTTACTTTCGCCGTGCCGCTGCGTGTGAAAGTCCGTCTGATCATTTTCGACAAAGAATCGTCGAACAAAGCGATCAAGGACATCAAAGAGCAAGAAGTGTACATGGGCGAAATTCCGCTCATGACCGAGAACGGTACCTTCATCATCAACGGTACCGAGCGCGTCATCGTGTCTCAGCTGCATCGCTCTCCGGGCGTGTTCTTCGACCACGACCGTGGCAAGACGCACAGCTCCGGCAAACTGCTGTATTCCGCGCGCATCATTCCTTACCGCGGCTCCTGGCTGGACTTCGAGTTCGACCCGAAGGACTGCGTGTTCGTGCGTATCGACCGTCGCCGCAAGCTGCCGGCGTCCGTCCTGCTGCGCGCGCTTGGCTACAGCACCGAGGAAGTGCTGGATGCCTTCTATGCCACCAACGTCTTCCATGTGAAGGGCGAGACCCTTGCGCTGGAGCTGGTTCCCCAGCGCCTGCGCGGTGAAATCGCTGCCTTCGACATCAAGGACGAGAAGGGCAAGGTCATCGTTGAGCAAGGCCGCCGCATCACTGCGCGCCACATCAACCAGATCGACAAGGCCGGCATCAAAGAGCTGGAAGTCCCGATCGACTACCTGCTGGGCCGCACTACCGCCAAGGCTATCGTGCATCCGGCTACCGGCGAGATCGTTGCCGAGTGCAACTCCGAGCTGACTACCGAACTGCTGGCGAAGATCGTCAAGGCCCAGGTGGTTCGTCTGGAGACCCTGTACACCAACGATATCGACTGCGGTCCGTTCATCTCCGACACGCTGAAGATCGACTCCACCGGCAACCAGCTGGAAGCTCTGGTCGAGATCTACCGCATGATGCGTCCTGGCGAGCCGCCAACCAAGGACGCTGCCGAGACTCTGTTCAACAACCTGTTCTTCAGTGCCGAGCGTTACGACCTGTCCGCCGTTGGCCGCATGAAGTTCAACCGTCGTATCGGTCGTACCGAGATCGAAGGCTCCGGCGTGCTGTCCCGTGAGGACATCGTCGAAGTACTGAAGACCCTGGTCGACATCCGTAACGGCAAAGGCATCGTCGACGACATCGACCACCTGGGCAACCGTCGTGTACGTTGCGTTGGCGAGATGGCCGAGAACCAGTTCCGCGTGGGCCTGGTCCGCGTTGAGCGTGCCGTCAAAGAGCGCCTGTCGATGGCCGAAAGCGAAGGCCTGATGCCCCAGGACCTGATCAACGCCAAGCCGGTTGCGGCGGCGGTGAAGGAGTTCTTCGGTTCCAGCCAGCTCTCGCAGTTCATGGACCAGAACAACCCGCTGTCCGAGATCACCCACAAACGCCGCGTTTCCGCACTCGGCCCAGGTGGTCTGACTCGTGAGCGTGCAGGCTTCGAAGTCCGCGACGTACACCCGACTCACTATGGTCGCGTGTGCCCGATCGAAACGCCGGAAGGTCCGAACATCGGTCTGATCAACTCCCTGGCGGCCTATGCCCGCACCAACCAGTACGGCTTCCTGGAAAGCCCGTACCGTGTGGTCAAGGACACTCAGGTCACCGACGAGATCGTCTTCCTGTCCGCCATCGAAGAGGCCGATCACGTGATCGCCCAGGCTTCGGCGACCATGAACGACAAGGGCCAGCTGATCGATGAGCTGGTAACCGTACGTCACCTGAACGAGTTCACCGTCAAGGCGCCGGAAGACGTGACCCTGATGGACGTTTCGCCGAAGCAGGTCGTTTCCGTCGCTGCGTCGCTGATTCCGTTCCTCGAGCACGACGACGCCAACCGTGCGCTCATGGGCTCCAACATGCAGCGTCAGGCTGTACCGACCCTGCGTGCCGACAAGCCGCTGGTGGGTACTGGCATGGAGCGCAACGTTGCCCGTGACTCCGGTGTCTGCGTCGTAGCTCGCCGTGGTGGCGTGATCGACTCCGTCGATGCCAGCCGTATCGTGGTTCGCGTAGCCGACGACGAAGTTGAAACCGGTGAAGCCGGTGTCGACATCTATAACCTGACCAAGTACACCCGCTCCAACCAGAACACCTGCATCAACCAGCGTCCGCTGGTGAGCAAGGGTGATGTGGTTTCGCGTGGCGACATCATGGCTGACGGCCCGTCCACCGACATGGGTGAACTGGCGCTGGGTCAGAACATGCGCGTGGCGTTCATGCCGTGGAACGGCTTCAACTTCGAAGACTCCATCTGCCTGTCCGAGCGCGTGGTCCAGGAAGATCGCTTCACCACGATCCACATCCAGGAACTGACCTGTGTGGCCCGTGACACCAAGCTTGGCCCAGAGGAAATCACCGCGGACATCCCGAACGTGGGTGAGGCTGCGCTGAACAAACTGGACGAGGCCGGTATCGTCTACGTCGGTGCCGAAGTCATGGCGGGCGACATTCTGGTGGGTAAGGTGACGCCGAAAGGCGAGACCCAACTGACGCCGGAAGAGAAGCTGCTGCGTGCGATCTTCGGTGAGAAGGCGTCCGACGTGAAGGACACCTCCCTGCGCGTGCCGACCGGCACCAAGGGTACCGTCATCGACGTACAGGTCTTCACCCGTGACGGTGTAGAGCGCGACAGCCGCGCCCTGGCCATCGAGAAGCAACAGCTCGACGAGATCCGCAAGGACCTGAACGAAGAGTTCCGCATCGTCGAAGGTGCGACCTTCGAGCGTCTGCGTTCCGCTCTGGTCGGCGCCAAGGCCGAAGGCGGTGCTGGCCTGAAGAAAGGCGCTGAGGTTACCGACGAGTTCCTCGACGGTCTGGAGCGCGGTCAGTGGTTCAAGCTGCGCATGGCAGACGACGCTCTGAATGAGCAGCTGGAGAAGGCCCAGGCCTACATCAGCGACCGTCGCCAGCTGCTGGACGACAAGTTCGAAGACAAGAAGCGCAAGCTGCAACAGGGCGATGACCTGGCGCCGGGCGTACTGAAGATCGTCAAGGTCTACCTGGCTATCAAGCGCCGCATCCAGCCGGGCGACAAGATGGCCGGTCGTCACGGTAACAAGGGTGTGGTCTCGGTGATCATGCCGGTCGAAGACATGCCGCACGACGCAAACGGTACTCCGGTCGACATCGTGCTGAACCCGCTGGGCGTTCCGTCGCGTATGAACGTCGGTCAGATCCTCGAAACCCACCTGGGCCTGGCGGCCAAGGGCCTGGGCGAGAAGATCAACCGCATGCTCGAAGAGCAGCGCAAGATCGCCGAGTTGCGCAAGTTCCTGAACGAGATCTACAACGAGATCGGTGGTCGTCAGGAAAGCCTGGATACCTTCTCCGACACCGAGATCCTCGAACTGGCGAAGAACCTGAAGGGCGGCGTGCCGATGGCGACTGCCGTGTTCGACGGTGCCAAGGAAAGCGAGATCAAGGCCATGCTGAAGCTGGCTGATCTGCCGGAAAGCGGCCAGATGCGCCTGTTCGACGGTCGTACCGGTAACCAGTTCGAGCGTCCGACCACCGTCGGCTACATGTACATGCTCAAGCTGAACCACCTGGTCGACGACAAGATGCACGCTCGTTCCACCGGTTCCTACAGCCTAGTTACCCAGCAGCCGCTGGGTGGTAAGGCGCAGTTCGGTGGTCAGCGCTTCGGTGAGATGGAGGTCTGGGCGCTGGAAGCCTACGGCGCCGCCTACACCCTGCAGGAAATGCTGACCGTGAAGTCGGACGACGTGAACGGCCGAACCAAGATGTACAAGAACATCGTGGACGGCGATCACCGCATGGAGGCCGGCATGCCGGAGTCCTTCAACGTGTTGATCAAAGAAATCCGTTCGCTCGGCATCGACATCGAACTGGAAACCGAATAACACGCCTTGCTGCGGCCGCACTGTCGGCCGCAGCAGGTCCGTGAGGAGGAAAGGCCTTGAAAGACTTGCTGAATCTGTTGAAAAACCAGGGTCAGGTTGAAGAGTTCGATGCGATTCGTATCGGTCTGGCTTCGCCGGAAATGATCCGTTCCTGGTCCTTCGGTGAAGTGAAAAAGCCGGAGACCATCAACTACCGTACCTTCAAGCCTGAGCGCGATGGTCTGTTCTGCGCCAAGATCTTTGGCCCGGTCAAGGACTACGAGTGCCTGTGCGGTAAGTACAAGCGCCTCAAGCACCGCGGTGTGATCTGCGAGAAGTGTGGCGTGGAAGTGGCCCTGGCCAAAGTCCGTCGTGAGCGCATGGCGCACATCGAACTGGCTTCGCCGGTTGCCCATATCTGGTTCCTGAAGTCGCTGCCGTCCCGTATCGGCCTGCTGCTGGACATGACCCTGCGTGACATCGAACGCGTGCTCTATTTCGAGAGCTACGTGGTGATCGACCCGGGCATGACCACCCTGGAAAAGAACCAGCTGCTGAACGACGAGCAGTACTTCGAAGCCCTCGAAGAGTTCGGTGACGACTTCGACGCGCGCATGGGCGCCGAGGCCGTTCGCGAACTGCTCAACGCGATCGATCTGGATCACGAAATCGGCCGTCTGCGCGAAGAAATCCCGCAGACCAACTCCGAGACCAAGATCAAGAAGCTGTCCAAGCGCCTGAAGCTGATGGAAGCCTTCAAGGACTCCGGCAACCATCCGGAGTGGATGGTGCTAACCGTGCTGCCGGTTCTGCCGCCGGACCTGCGTCCGCTGGTTCCGCTGGATGGCGGCCGTTTCGCGACGTCCGATCTGAACGATCTGTACCGTCGCGTGATCAACCGTAACAACCGTCTGAAGCGCCTGCTCGACCTGTCGGCGCCGGACATCATCGTGCGCAACGAAAAGCGCATGCTGCAGGAAGCGGTCGACGCCCTGCTCGACAACGGCCGTCGCGGTCGCGCCATCACTGGCTCGAACAAGCGTCCGTTGAAGTCGCTGGCCGACATGATCAAAGGTAAGCAGGGTCGCTTCCGTCAGAACCTGCTCGGTAAGCGCGTGGACTACTCCGGTCGTTCGGTAATTACCGTAGGCCCGACCCTGCGTCTGCATCAGTGCGGCCTGCCGAAGAAAATGGCGCTTGAGCTGTTCAAGCCGTTCATTTTCGGCAAGCTGGAAATGCGCGGCATGGCCACCACCATCAAGGCGGCCAAGAAGATGGTCGAGCGCGAGCTGCCCGAGGTCTGGGATGTTCTTGCCGAAGTCATCCGTGAACATCCCGTGCTGCTCAACCGTGCGCCGACCCTGCACCGTCTGGGTATCCAGGCGTTCGAGCCGGTACTGATCGAAGGTAAAGCGATCCAGCTGCACCCGCTGGTCTGCGCCGCGTACAACGCCGACTTCGACGGTGACCAGATGGCCGTGCACGTTCCGCTGACCCTTGAGGCCCAGCTGGAAGCGCGCGCGCTGATGATGTCGACCAACAACGTGCTGTCGCCGGCCAACGGCGAGCCGATCATCGTGCCGTCGCAGGACGTGGTACTGGGTCTGTACTACATGACCCGTGAAGCCGTTAACGCCAAGGGCGAAGGTCGCGTATTTGCCGACCTGCAGGAAGTCGACCGCGTGTTCCGCGCCGGCGAGGCTTCGCTGCACGCTCGCGTCAAGGTCCGTATCAACGAGACCGTGAAGCAGAAAGATGGCAGCCTGGTGAAAAACACCCGCATCGTCGACACCACCGTCGGCCGTGCGTTGCTATTCCAGATCGTACCGGCCGGCCTGTCCTATGACGTGGTCAACCAGTCGATGAAGAAGAAGGCGATCTCCAAGCTGATCAACCAGTGCTACCGCACGGTGGGTCTGAAGGACACCGTGATCTTCGCCGACCAGCTGATGTACACCGGTTTCGCCTACTCGACCATCTCCGGTGTGTCGATCGGTGTGAACGACTTCGTTATCCCGGACGAGAAGGCGCGCATCATCGACGCGGCCACCGAGGAAGTGAAGGAAATCGAATCGCAGTACGCCTCCGGCCTGGTCACCCAGGGCGAGAAGTACAACAAGGTGATCGACCTGTGGTCCAAGGCCAACGACGAAGTGTCCAAGGCAATGATGGCCAACCTGTCGAAAGAGCCGGTTGTCGACCGCGAAGGCAACACTGTCGAGCAGGAGTCCTTCAACTCCATGTACATGATGGCGGACTCCGGTGCGCGTGGTAGCGCCGCTCAGATCCGTCAGCTGGCCGGTATGCGTGGCCTGATGGCCAAGCCGGACGGCTCCATCATCGAGACGCCGATTACCGCGAACTTCCGTGAAGGTCTGAACGTACTGCAGTACTTCATCTCCACTCACGGTGCGCGTAAGGGGCTGGCGGATACCGCACTGAAGACCGCGAACTCCGGTTACCTGACCCGTCGTCTGGTCGACGTGGCCCAGGATCTGGTCGTGACCGAAGTCGACTGCGGCACCGAACACGGCCTGCTGATGACGCCGCACATCGAAGGCGGCGACGTGGTCGAGCCGCTCGGTGAGCGCGTGCTTGGTCGTGTGATTGCCAAGGACGTGCCGAAGCCGGGCACCGACGAAATCATCGTTCCGGCCGGCACCCTGGTCGACGAGAAGTGGGTCGAGTTCATCGAGCGTAACAGCATCGACGAAGTGGTCGTGCGTTCGCCGATCACCTGTGAAACCCGCTACGGCATCTGCTCCAAGTGCTACGGTCGTGATTTGGCCCGTGGTCACCAGGTCAACATCGGTGAAGCGGTTGGCGTTATCGCTGCCCAGTCGATCGGTGAGCCGGGTACCCAGCTGACCATGCGTACCTTCCACATCGGTGGTGCGGCGAGCCGTACCTCTGCCGCGGACAACGTTCAGGTGAAGAACGGCGGTGCCATCCGCCTGCACAACCTGAAGCACGTCGAGCGTGCCGATGGCAGCCTGGTGGCTGTGTCCCGTTCCGGCGAGCTGGCTGTGGCCGACGAGTTCGGTCGCGAGCGTGAGCGTTACAAGCTGCCGTACGGTGCTGTGCTTTCTGTTAAGGAAGGCGACAAGGTCGACGCTGGCGCTATCGTCGCCAAGTGGGATCCGCACACCCACCCGATCGTGACCGAGATGAAGGGTACCGTGACCTTCTCTGGCATGGAGGAGGGCATCACCATCAAGCGCCAGACCGACGAACTGACCGGTCTGACCAACATCGAAGTGATGGATCCGAAGGACCGTCCGGCTGCTGGTAAGGACATCCGTCCGGCCATCAAACTGGTGGATGCCAACGGCAAAGAGCTGTTGCTGCCGGGCACCGACGTTCCAGCCCAGTACTTCCTGCCGGCCAACGCCCTGGTCGGTGTGGCTGACGGTGCCCAGATCGGTGTTGGTGACGTTATCGCGCGTATCCCGCAGGAAACGTCGAAGACCCGCGACATCACCGGTGGTCTGCCGCGCGTTGCCGACCTGTTCGAAGCGCGTCGTCCGAAGGAGCCGTCGATCCTGGCGGAAATCAGCGGCACCATCAGCTTCGGTAAAGAGACCAAAGGCAAGCGCCGTCTGGTCATCACGCCGACCGATGGCAGCGATCCGTACGAGGAGCTGATTCCGAAGTGGCGCCACCTGAACGTGTTCGAAGGTGAGCAGGTCAACAAGGGTGAAGTGATCTCGGACGGTCCGAGCAACCCGCACGACATCCTGCGTCTGCTGGGCGTCAGTGCGCTGGCCAAGTACATCGTCAACGAGATTCAGGACGTGTACCGCCTGCAGGGCGTGAAGATCAACGACAAGCACATCGAGACCATCCTGCGTCAGATGCTGCGCAAGGTCGAAGTGACCGAGTCCGGTGACTCCAGCTTCATCAAGGGTGACCAGATGGAGCTGACCCAGGTGCTGGAAGAGAACGAAGTGCTGGCTGGCGAAGACAAGTTCATCGCCAAGTACGAGCGCGTTCTGCTGGGTATCACCAAGGCCTCGCTGTCGACCGAGTCGTTCATCTCCGCGGCTTCCTTCCAGGAAACCACCCGCGTCCTCACCGAGGCGGCGGTTACTGGCAAGCGTGACTACCTGCGCGGCCTGAAGGAAAACGTGGTGGTAGGTCGCCTGATCCCGGCCGGTACCGGTCTGGCCTATCACAGCGAGCGCAAGCGTCGCCGTGATGCCGACAAGCCGCAGCGTGTGAGCGCCAGCGAAGTGGAAGCGGCGCTGACCGAAGCGCTGAACTCCAGCGGCAACTGATTAGACAGGCCCCAGGCGAGCAATCGTCTGGGGCTTTGTCTTGACTAGGGTTGTGAGTCTCTTTAGACTCATGCACCCCTAAATTTGGCAGGGCGATTGCTCTGCCATTTTGCTTTAGGGCAATAGCGTCGAAAGACAACAGTGGAGCTTATAGATGGCAACTATCAACCAGCTGGTACGCCAGCCGCGCAAGCGCATCGTCGACAAGAGCGACGTGCCTGCGCTGCAGAACTGCCCGCAGCGCCGTGGCGTGTGCACTCGCGTGTACACCACTACGCCGAAGAAACCGAACTCCGCACTGCGTAAAGTGTGCCGTGTTCGCCTGACCAATGGTTTCGAAGTCACCTCCTACATCGGTGGTGAAGGTCACAACCTGCAAGAGCACAGCGTCGTGCTGATCCGTGGCGGTCGTGTAAAAGACCTTCCGGGTGTGCGCTACCACACTGTTCGCGGTTCGCTGGATACCACCGGCGTTAAAGACCGTAAGCAGGGTCGCTCGAAGTACGGTACCAAGCGTCCGAAGTAAGTTCGGTTCGCCATTTTTCTTTTTATTGAGTCGATAAGAGTAAGGTCGGGCATTTGTCCTGAACTAACCTGAAGACCGTTTGAGGGCTTATCATGCCAAGACGTCGTGTAGCAGCTAAGCGTGAGATTCTGGATGATCCGAAATACGGAAGCCAAATCCTCGCCAAATTCATGAACCACGTGATGGAAAGCGGCAAAAAAGCAGTGGCCGAGCGCATCGTTTACGGTGCCCTGGAGACTGTTAAGCAGCGCAAGAACAGCGATCCCCTGGAGATCTTCGAGAAAGCTCTCGACGCCATCGCTCCGCTGGTCGAAGTAAAGTCCCGCCGTGTAGGCGGTGCTACCTACCAGGTTCCGGTCGAAGTTCGTCCGTCCCGTCGTAACGCTCTTGCCATGCGCTGGCTGGTAGATTTCGCCCGCAAGCGCGGCGAGAAGTCTATGGCTCTGCGTTTGGCTGGTGAGCTGCTGGATGCTGCTGAAGGCAAAGGCGCCGCCGTCAAGAAGCGCGAAGACGTACACCGTATGGCCGAGGCCAACAAAGCGTTCTCGCACTACCGCTTCTAATCACGGCTTCCATTCTTTTGCGAGGGCTTTATGGCTCGTACTACAGCAATTAACCGCTACCGGAACATTGGTATCTGTGCCCACGTTGACGCGGGCAAGACCACCACTACCGAGCGGATCCTGTTCTACACAGGTCTCAGCCACAAGATGGGTGAGGTTCACGACGGCGCTGCAACCACCGACTGGATGGTGCAGGAGCAGGAGCGTGGTATCACCATCACTTCCGCAGCGATCACTACCTTCTGGGAAGGTTCGCGCGGTCAGTACGACAAGTACCGTGTAAACGTCATCGATACCCCCGGTCACGTAGACTTCACCATTGAAGTTGAGCGCTCCCTGCGCGTGCTGGACGGTGCGGTCGTGGTGTTCTGCGGCACTTCCGGCGTTGAGCCGCAGTCCGAAACCGTATGGCGTCAGGCCAACAAGTACGGTGTTCCGCGTATCGTGTACGTGAACAAGATGGACCGTGCTGGTGCCGACTTCCTGCGTGTTGTAGGTCAGATCAAGAACCGCCTGGGTCACACCCCGGTTCCGATCCAGATCGCCATCGGTGCAGAAGATGACTATCAGGGGCAGGTTGACCTGCTGAAGATGAAGGCCATCTACTGGAACGAAGACGACAAGGGCACCAGCTACCGCGAGGAAGAAATTCCGGCTGAGCTGGTCGACCTGGCCAGCGAGTGGCGCAACAACATGGTTGAGGCGGCTGCCGAGGCCAGCGAAGAGCTGATGAACAAGTACCTCGAAGAGGGTGACCTGTCCATCGAGGACATCAAGGCCGGTCTGCGTATGCGTACCATTGCCTGTGAAATCGTTCCGGCTGTTTGCGGTTCCTCGTTCAAGAACAAGGGTGTGCCCCTGGTTCTCGACGCCGTGATCGACTTCCTGCCTGCTCCGACCGAGATTCCGGCAATCAAGGGTATCCACCCTGATCTGGCCGACACTCCGAAGGATGAGGTTACCGAAGATCAGCTCGATGAGCGTCATGCTGACGACGCTGCGCCGTTCTCTGCTCTGGCGTTCAAGATCGCAACCGACCCGTTCGTGGGTACCTTGACCTTCGTTCGCGTTTACTCGGGCGTTCTGGAGTCCGGCCAGTCGGTCGTCAACTCCGTGAAAGGCAAGAAAGAGCGCGTTGGTCGTATGGTGCAGATGCACGCCAACCAGCGTGACGAGATCAAGGAAGTGCGCGCGGGCGACATCGCTGCTCTGATTGGCATGAAGGACGTCACAACTGGTGACACCCTGTGCGATATCGAGAAGCCGATCATCCTCGAGCGCATGGACTTCCCGGAGCCGGTTATTTCGGTGGCTGTTGAGCCGAAGACCAAGGCTGACCAGGAGAAGATGGGTATTGCTCTGGGCAAGTTGGCTCAGGAAGACCCGTCGTTCCGCGTCAAGACCGACGAAGAAACCGGCCAGACCATCATCTCCGGTATGGGTGAGCTGCACCTGGATATCCTCGTTGACCGCATGAAGCGCGAGTTCAACGTCGAGGCCAACATCGGCAAGCCGCAGGTTTCCTATCGCGAAACCATCTCCAAGGATAATGTGGAGATCGAAGGCAAGTTCGTGCGTCAGTCCGGTGGTCGTGGTCAGTTCGGTCACTGCTGGATTCGTTTCTCGACTCCGGACGTGGACGACAAGGGCAACATCACCGAAGGTCTGGTGTTCGCCAACGAAGTCGTTGGTGGTGTGGTTCCGAAGGAATACATCCCGGCGATCCAGAAGGGTATCGAAGAGCAGATGAAGAACGGCGTTGTAGCCGGCTATCCGCTCATCGGCCTGAAGGCTACCGTGTTCGATGGCTCCTACCACGACGTCGACTCCAACGAGATGGCGTTCAAGATCGCTGCCTCCATGGCGACCAAGCAGCTGGCCCAGAAGGGCGGCGGCAAGGTGCTTGAGCCGATCATGAAGGTGGAAGTGGTGACCCCAGAGGACTACATGGGGGACGTGATGGGTGACCTGAACCGTCGTCGTGGTCTGATCCAGGGTATGGAAGATTCGGTGTCCGGCAAGGTTATCCGCGCCGAGGTTCCGCTGGGCGAGATGTTCGGTTATGCGACCGACGTTCGTTCCATGTCCCAGGGTCGCGCAAGCTACTCCATGGAATTCTCCAAGTACGCCGAAGCTCCGTCGAACATCGTCGAAGCGCTGGTTAAAAAACAAGGCTAATCCCGCCCTTTAAGTAAGAGGTTTACTGTCGTGGCTAAGGAAAAATTCGAACGTAACAAACCGCACGTCAACGTTGGCACCATCGGTCACGTTGACCACGGTAAAACCACTCTGACCGCTGCTCTGACCCGCGTCTGCTCCGAAGTTTTCGGTTCGGCCAAGGTCGACTTCGACAAGATCGACTCGGCTCCGGAAGAGAAGGCTCGTGGTATCACCATCAACACCGCGCACGTAGAGTACGACTCCGAAGTTCGTCACTACGCGCACGTTGACTGCCCGGGTCACGCTGACTACGTCAAGAACATGATCACCGGTGCTGCCCAGATGGACGGCGCGATCCTGGTTTGCTCGGCTGCCGACGGCCCCATGCCGCAGACTCGTGAGCACATCCTGCTGTCCCGTCAGGT